>NZ_JBEZFA010000002.1:0-273717 GCF_040649215.1 Micromonospora sp. NPDC049044
CCGATCTCCTCGCCGGCTTCTTCGCCAACACCGGCATGACCCTCGACCCCGAACCCCCGTGATAGCCCGAACCTCAGCCTTTCAACCTCTGTAGCAATCTGGAGCGTGGAATCGCCGACTCGCACCTCGACTCGGGACCGCCGTCGCAGCCAGGAGCGCGCCCACTCTACGAGCGTGCCAGACGCAGCCGTCGCGACGAGTCCGAGCACCGCCGCCAAGATTGGCGAGATATCCACAGGTGCCTGTATAGCAGGGGCACGCACCGAGGAGGTTCCGCGCATCCCGCGAAGGCGGCGCACACATCCGGTCACGGTTCGGCCCAGGCAGCCAGGCCGCCGGATCCGGATCTGCCGCTGGCAGTGTTCACCGCGACGGATAACGCCTGCGTTGCCGCCGACGGCATCCGCTTCTGCGGCCGACCGCGCGTCACGTTGCGTGACAGGCGTGGGTGGTCGAACGCTCGGTCGTCCCGAATTGAGGATGCCTGCTGGCGTTCGATCAGGCAAGATCAAGCCATGCCGTCGGAGCCCGGTGCGTACGAGGCCAACGGGTTGTTGGGTCGTCTCGTCGGCTTCCGTCTCTACTCGGTCCAGTTCGTCATGGACTACGTGCAACTGCGCTTCGACGGACCGACGGAGGACATGCCTGTCCTCAACTGCGACGTGTTGCCCGTGGTGGAGGCGCCGGCCGGTCTGGTCGCTCAGGGGCAGCTAGGCTACGCCGACGCCTTGCGCGCATTCATACCCTTCCTTGTTGTGGCGACGGCGGAAGGCGCCGGCCAGGGCCTTCGAATCGAGTTCGCCAAAGGGGCGATCTGCCTGCGTCCAGCGGTCGATGAGGTGTCCGGGCCGGAGATCGCGCTCCTGAGCGGCTTCAAGGATGGGCATTGGATGTGCTGGCGGCCCGGCGAAGACTCCTTTGGAGACCTTGCGTGATGCACCGAAACGGTCTAGCGCACACAATCCATGCTGCCAAACCGCCATGTGGACGGGTAGGTGACCACTCGCGGCTCGCGGCGCGGATCTCGATGTTGTGGAACCCCGTCCTCCGCCTGCAGTGTGGGAGGCTTTAGTCGTGCCAGAGACCGGTGAAAGCGATGCCTTCGAAGCAGCCTACATGGCCGAGCTGAAGGCCCTGCTAACTCGGCACGGGCTGGTCCTCAACTACCAGCATGACCGAGCGGCGATCGATACGGGCCTGCACCTTTTCCTAGAAGGAGAAGGAGCGAGGAAGGCGAGTCAGGTTCGAGTGTGGTTTCAGGCCAAGGGCAGGAGGGCCGGCACGCTGCCGCTGGCGGCGTATCAGGCTGCCCACACCGTGGACGTTAAAGTGAAAGTGGACCACCTTCGGTTCTGGGTGGCAGCACCCGAGCCTGTCTATCTTGTGGTCTACGTGGAGTCCGCTGCCGATTTTATTGCCGAGGACGTCCGGGACATCGTTGAACGGCAGTGGCCGCGCGGCGACTTTTACTCCGCCATCCCTGTCGGCCAGGGCGAGGTTACGCTGCGCGTCGCGAGGTCGATGAAGCTGGATGAGGCACGTATCGTTGCCATGCTGCGGCACCGAAGCATGCGGATCGATGGGCCCGCATTTAGGGGACGGCCTTTGGGACATCGATATGATCCGATCAGGTCTCAAATCGCGCCACCGCCCCCGGCCACATTCGAGCAACTCGTCGAGCGACTGCTCGCCGCACATGATTTCCGAGGGCTGGAGGTCATCGACATTGCACCGGATCTGAAGGCTATCCGAGGACGTCTGTACGAGACGCTGAGCTGGCAGTCGCCGGCCTTCGCCGAGTACGGCTACGGACCCGACGACGACTTTCGCATCGAGCCCTCCTACGAGACCCTGCATGGCGAAGTCGTGATTATCATCGACCGGGCTATCGGACGGAAGAGGCTGGATGACGCCGAACGCACAGCAACCGTAGAGCTCATCGATCGATGTCGTGCCCCCGGCGCGAACCTCGCCGTCATCTTTAATGGTTGTGACCTCAGCGGGACGGGTGGCTTATGGCGCAGCACCCTCCGCGACTCGGGAACCCACGGCTCCTACGCTCAGGTGCGGCAGGCCGGCGTCGAGGCCATCACGTTTCTGCTGCTCGTGACTACCCTCGTGTACCTTGACTTCGCTCCTGAGATTTCCTGGGACCACATCAATTTCCTCTATACGAGCTGAGCCGCCCGATTCGCCGAGCACACGTCGTGGAGCCATCCGCTCATGCCGCGATGATGGCAGCCTGCGAGCCCCAGGTCGGCCCCTCCCGCAGGAGGACTCCGCGTAGGTAGTCCTGCTCGACGAGGGCGCAGCTGCGGCTGCTACCGAGACGCCGTGGCTTAGGGCAGCGATCCGGTGTGCGTGGCGGTCGTGGATGCCACTTGCCTGTCAGTTGTCGCCGATGCGCAACAGCGGTACGTCGTAGAGGCTCGCCTCGGGGATACGGCACATGATGGGCGCAGCGACCTCGATGATCAGCATCTCGGTGAGGAACTGGACCGTGGCGGCGAGCAGGTGACTGGTGTGGCCGGTCGCGCTGTGCTCCTTGAGCCCGACGCTGACGTGGATGTGCGGCGCGATCCGGTCGTGGGCGTCGTCGTAGGCGATGGTGCCGCCGCCGAGCGCTTCGACGTCGGTCAGGTGCACCCGGTCCCAGACCGGGGCTTGGGGGTCGTCCAGAGGCTGGCAGGTGCCGACGATCTCGACCGTGCTGAACCCGGCGATGAAGACGGGGATGTAGCCGTGCTGGATGCCGTTGGCGCGGCAGGCGTCAGCGAGGGCGGTGGAGAAGTCGTCGCCATGATCGAAGATGACGCCGATCATCCGTCCGGGCGTGAGATCGTGGCTGCGCATACTGAGGCACTTCCGGCCGGGTTGGTCGGGGGAAGTGGCTGTGGTGGGTCCAGCCGAGGACGTACGCCCGTCAGGGGTGAAGAATCCTGTCGTAGTCTTCGTCGTACCAGCCGTCGGTGTTGTGCTTCGCGATGGTCCCCGCGCTGCGCGTTAGCATCAGTACGTCGCCGTTGAGGGTCAGGGCCGCATCCTCGGCCCTGCCGGCGAGGATTCTGGCCACGGTCGCCAGCATGTGGGGTTTGCCCTTGTCGGCCAGGGTTTCCTTGCGCATGTAGAAGCTGACGTCGACGTAGGTCTCCGGCTCCCATTCCCACAGAGCGCCACCGTCGTCCTCGGCGCTGTAGTAGCCGTGCCGGCCGCCGGTGATGTCCACGACGTACCCGCGCTCGTCGTTCAGGTCGGCGCTGAGCACCCTGCCGCCGGACGCCGTGGACGTCTCGACCGCTCCGGGAGCAGCTAACGCCGCCACCTGCTCCAGTGGAATGTCGCCCGCCAGCGCAAGCCGGTACTCGACAGCCATTTGCACCCCTTCATCAGTCTCGCCGGATGATCTGAATGATCGCACCGTCGCGCGTTACCGCCGCCAGTTCTTTCAGCCCCGCTACGGGCCAGTCCTGGAAATGCTTGTGCAGGGCGGCGAGGTCTCCTCGCTAGTCGTGGAAATTCACCATCACGCGTTGGGTCTGCTCCGCGTCGACCTTTCTGGACACGGCGCTCCAGACGGCGCGGGGCGGGACGGGAGCAGTGGGCGCGTAGCAGTCGAAGACATGCCCCTCGATGAGGAAGTCGGGTGCCTTTTCCGGCCTCCCAGAATCCCCGGTCTCGCGTCGCGCGTCCGCGACCTCCTGTCTCGTGGGGTTTTGGTGGACCCGGTACCCCTTGCCGGCGACCCTGTCGGCACACTCGTTCTCCAACTCCAGGGCACGGCGCTCCCGTGGCTTTTTCGTTCGCGGAGATCCGGGTTCGACGTCCGGTAGGCGTCCCACCGCCGACGCCGGTGGGACGCCTGGTCCACGGGGTTGCTGCGTCAGGGTCCGTGGAGACAGTCCTGCCCAGGGTGGGGGTCGTCGGGGATGGGCTGCCGGTGGTATGAGGGGTGGGGCTGGCCGGTGGATGACCGCCAGCCCTCGTCAGTTTCCCGACGAGCCCAACTGCCGGGCCTGCGCGATCGCCGCCTCAACGGCCTGCCGGGTCCCGCCGGTGCGCTGAACGACCAGCACCAGGACCTGCTTGATGGCTTCCAGGGCCTGCAACAGCGGCCCGGGCTGCCCGCCCTGCAGGACCACGGCGACGAGCTGCTGCGCCTCACCGACTCCGGTGATGGCCCCGGCTGCCGCGTCACGAGCGGCGTCCACGGCGGTCAGCACGGGCGCCAGCCCTGCGATCGTCTCCTGCGGGGTGGCCTCGTTCGGCACCGCCAGGGTGGCCTTCGTCGCCTCACCGATCGAACCGGCAAGACTCCCCAGGCCACCCTGGATGCCCGTGATCGCGTTGCGTACCCGGGCCACACCCGCCGCCACGGCGACGAGGCCCGCGCCCGCGGCCCGCAACGCCACCTCCTGTGCCTGGCTGTCAGCAGCGGCTGCCAACCCCTGTGCACGTTCGACTCCGGTCATCATCGCGCGAAGTTCGGCGGCGATCTTCTCGATCTGCGACACGTGGCCGGCATCCCCAATCGATGAGGGCGAAAGTGCTCGACAGCTGAACCTACCGGGCTCCTTGCCGGGGGCAACCAGGCACCGACGAGGCGGTCGGCACCGCAGATGACCCCCAAACTATCGGTCGTCTCTGCATCTGCGAACAGATGCCGGGTGTCGTTGTGGCTGGTCAGGGCCCAACGGAGGGTCGGGTCACGAGAGCGGCTGCTGCACCCAGGTCGTGACGCTCGTGGTACGCCGCGACAGAGGCGGTGGCCCCACCGGCGACAGGCACGGCCAGGAAGTGGTGGAATGCGGCGTCGATGGTTTCGCCGTGGCCGACGAGGACGCGCTCACCTACATACCGGGTCATGATCTCGCCGATGGCGACGCTGGCCCGATGCAGGTAGTCCCGCCAGGTTTCGCCGCCGGCCGCGAGCGGACGGTCCGCATCGAGGGCAGGGATGTCCCCGTACTCAGCGACGACGTCGGTCCACGGCCGGCCGCCGGCGGTGCCGTAGTCCTGCTCGGCGAGGTCGGCGACGGTCTCGGCGTCCAGTTGAGGTGAGCGCCCATGATCGCAGCGCTTCCCGGGCTCGGCGCAGCGGCGTGGTGTAGATGGCGAATCGGGCGCTCGTGGTGCTCTTGACCGAGTCGTTGGGCTGGTCGTTCGATCTGGCGTCGGCCTCGGTCGGTCGGTCCGCGACACTCTTGGAGGCCTCCGACCGCTTCATCACTCTCGCCCTGGCCGCCCTCGCCGTCCTGGCTGTCTGCGCCGGCGACGCGACCGACGACTCAACCGACAGCCGGCTGATCAAGCTGACCGTCAACGAGATCCGCCGCCTGATCAACGCCCGCATCATCCGCCCGATCAGCGACCTCGGCCACCGTTTGCACTGGTCAGGCTGGGCGACGGCAGCACCGAGCCCGAGCCCGACGAGCCCACTACACACGCCGCCTCAATCTCGAACTCCAACCATGATCCTGAACGGCGGCTGCCGTGCTAGTCCGATCTCGGCCCATCCACCGAGCGGCCTGGTGCCCGTATCTCCTTTCTGCGCTCACTGGACGCCTCCATATCCTTGGCACCCGCAACGATCGCGGCAGATCAGCCGTATCCGCCGGAAACACAGCCGAAGCCGACGCTCGCCGCCGACAGTGGGAATCGGAGGAATGCCCCCGACCGCTGCATTTCGGTACGCCCACCGGTCGTATCCGGAAGGCGGGACCGTCCACTCTCACGCGCATCCGACGCAACACCCGAGTGAGCAAGTCAGTGCCGACACGTCATGGCACCATTGATCCACACCTCGCCGGATTCGTACCGAATGAAGTTCGACGCCTGAACGTGTGTAACCGCCCAGTGGTGGCACTGCTACTCCCGCACAGCTAGTAGCATCTGGAGGGCTCGCCAACGGGGAGGCAAGTGCACATGTTCGAAGCCTTGGGGCTGAATTCAATGACCGAATCCGTATATCTAGCGCTTCTCGGCAATCCGGGTGCCAAGCTCGACGCCGTCGCCTTGGAAATGCAACTGCCGGAGGAGCGGGTCCGCAACGCCTTCGACGAACTGGTGCAGATGTCACTGGTGTACGAGCCGCCTCAGGACGGTGGCCGGTTCCGCGTGGTCAATCCGGCGACCGGGATTGCCGCGCTGGTCGCCCGCCGCCAGCGCGAGATGGAGGAGTCCCGGGCCGCGCTTGAGCTGCTGGTCGCCAGCCGGACCGTCGACCGTACGCCGACTGTGGAGCCCGGCGTCGAACGCCTGGAGGGCATCGAGGCCATCCGCGCCAAGATCAGCGAACTCGCCGAGTCCTGCGTCTGGGAGAACGCGTCCCTGATGCCCGGCGGCGCGCAGTCCCAGGAGAGCCTGCTGGCCAGCCAGCAGCTGGACGCGGTGGCGATCGACCGCGGGGTCCGGGTGCGCACCGTCTACCTGGACAGTGTGCGCAATGACCCGCACACCCTGAAGTACGCGAGCTGGCTGTCGGACCTGGGCAGCGAGGTGCGGACCGCGCCGACGCTGCCGCTGCGGCTGCTCATCGTCGACCGGCGGGTGGCCGTGGTCCCGGCGCAGACCGAGGATTCCAGGGCGGCTGCGGTCGTGGTGACCAGCGAGGGCGTGGTGGCCGGCCTGGCTGCGCTGTTCCAGTCGGTGTGGCGCACGGCGACTCCGCTCGGCTCACCCAGGCGCCGCGACGACGAGGGACTGTCCGCGCAGGACCGGGACGTGCTCAAGCTGCTCGGTCAAGGGCTGACCGACGAGATGATCGCCCGCCGAATGGGCGTCTCGGTGCGCACCGCCCGGCGGATCGCCTCCGATCTGCTCACCCGGCTCGACGCGCGCAGCCGTTTCCAGGCCGGCGCCAAGGCCGTGGTCCGGGAGTGGCTGACCGCTGATGATCTGGAGTGATCGGTGCGAGGGACGGGAACCTGCAGCTGCCGGTGTTGCCCACTCCCCACGGGTCCCTGAGCGGCGACGATAACGGGGTGTCTGGTGATCCGGTACGGTCCGTTCGAAGCACGTCTCGACCGCAGGCTGCTGAGCCTGCCGTCGGGTCACGCGCGCACGGTTCCTGGCTGGCCTACGGATGCACCACTGCATGGTGGACATGCGGCTGATCGGGCCGGTGCCTGTCAGCCGCCATCGCCGATCACGTCAGGGCCACCGGCGGCGTAATGGCCTGCGGATGCACACCCTCCGACTTTGCCGTGACCGTGACGGAAAAAGCCCGGTCGGATCATAGGATCCGACCGGGCCCGCCCGAGATATTAGTATCAGTCCCAACCGAAGTTGTACTGCGCCGCACCACCGGTCGAGGCCCCCGAGGAAGCCTGCGAAACACCGGATCCGGCAGCTCCAGAAATGGCGGCGGAGGCGCCACCGATAGTCAGCAGTGCGGCGAGGGTGAGGACGGCCTTGCGCATCTTCTCTTCTCCCGTGTCATCAGCGTTCGGGTTCTGCCACAACTCTGGCCGACCGGGTTCGGCAGGCAAACATGTTTGCCCTGGACGGAGGCTGCAACAACCGATGTGGACGCCCCCGCCGAAGCAGGCCGGAATTACCCGGTGCCACGCCTGGCAGGAAAAGGCCACTGGTTCTGCCCACCGTTCGACGTTAGGTTGTCAACGCAGGCACTCGGCCGATCGCCTATTGAAAGGTCGCCGAGTCGGCGGGCATCAGGGGTTCGGCGAGATAGCAGGCGCCGCCTTCGGAAAGCCCTAACGAATTCAACGGGGGAAGACGGAAATGAACCTGCAGATCGGCCTCCTGGGAACGACCATTCTTCGTCACGACGGCCGCGAGACATCCGTGCGACCCAACCAGGCGCGCACGATCCTGGCGCTACTGGCCCTCTCCTGCGGCCGGGTGGTGTCCACCGAGCAGCTCATCGACGAGCTGTGGGCCGATCGGCCGCTGGGCAACGCCCGCAACGCGCTGCAGGCGAATGTCGCCCGCCTGCGACGACTGCTGGCAAGCCTGGTTGGCCTGGACGCTGACCTGGTGCGCGCCGAGGCCAACGGCTACCTGCTGGACCTGCAGCCCGACGCGGTCGACGCCAAACGGTTCGACGACCTGGCCCGGGCCGGTTCGGCGTGTCTGCTCACGGATCCGGCCCGGGCGGCCGGGCTCTTCGAGGCAGCGCTACAGCAGTGGCGGGGCATGCCGCTGCTCGACGTCGCCGGCGGGCACACCTGCCGCGCGGTGACGGTCCGCCTTTCCGAGCGCCGCCTGGACGTCCGCAAGCAGCTCGCCGAGGCGAATCTGGTCCGCGGCGCCACCCACGGGCTGATCAGCGAGATCAAACAGCTGGTCGCCGAGCACCCGTCCGACGAGCAGCTCAGCGAGCTGCTGATGCTGGCGCTGTACCGCAGTGGGCGGCAGAGCGAGGCGCTGGCGGTGTTCCACAACATCCGCAGCTGGCTGGGCGCGGAGTTCGGCCTGGAGCCGGGCCCCCGGCTGCATCAGGTCCAGCACGCGATCCTCAACCAGGACCGCAGCTTCGCCGCGCTGCGGCCCTCCCCGGTGTCGTAGCAGTCACGGGTACGCAAGAGAAGGCCGTCACCGGCACCGAGAGGTATCGGCGGCGGCTTGTTCGTGTGCGCCGCTCACACCTGCGCCAACGCGGCAACCCGCCGATCGTCCACCACCAGCGAGGTGGCACCGATCACCGCCACGGCCGCCGAGTAGCGCGGCCCGGCGTCCAGGTCGGCCAGCGCGATCGCGGCGCCCCCCGGCAGGCCGGGGAACGCCAGCACCGACGTCGGCACCCGATGGCCGGCGACGGTGAGCTGGGTCATCGGCACGACCAGCCCGTGTCCGGTGGCCTTGAGCACCGCTTCCTTGCGACTCCAGTAGATGCCGAACGCCGCTTCCCGGACCTGCGCGGGCAGGGCCGCGAAACGGCCGAGTTCGACGTCGGAGAGCACCTTCGGGGCCAGCCGCTCGTAGTCGCCGGCGCCGACCTGCTGAACGTCGACGCCCGGCTCGCCGGTCTCGCAGACGGCCAGCGCCACCCACGTGCCCGAGTGCGAGAGCGAGAACCGCGTACGGGCTTCCGGCACGTACGGCTTGCCGTGTCCCTGACCGCAGTGCCGGCAGTCCCGGCGGATCGGGACGTCCTCGGGCCGGCAGTTCAGCAACGTGCCGAGCGTGGTCCGCATCAGCGCCCGGCCGGTGAGGAACCGGTTGCGGTCGGCCGGGTTGCGCAGCCGCTCGTACCGGTCGCGTTCCTCCGCGCTGAGCAACCGGTGCGCGCCCGGATCCCACTGCGGCCGCGCCCAGTGGACCGTGCAGATCGCCGCTGCCAAGCGGTCACACCCCGGCCGGTTCGTGAGCGCTGTCCCCGGTCAGGTGCAGGAACACCTCGTCCAGGGTGGGCCGGCGCAGCGCGAACTCACTGACGTCGATGCCGTGGGCGCGTAGCCGGGCCACTGTCGCGGAGAGCCCGTCGAGACCGCCGTCGGTTTCCAGCGAGACGGTGCCCTGGCGTTCGTCGGTGAGGATCTCGCCGACCGCCACCTCGCGCAGCAGTGCGGTGGCGCGCGGAATGGCGGCCGGGTCGGTCAGGCCGATCTCCAGGCGCTGCCCGCCGACGCGGGCCTTGAGCTCCTTGGCGGTGCCCTCGGCGGCCACCCGGCCGCCGTCGATGACCACGATCCGGTCCGCGAGCGCGTCGGCCTCCTCCAGGTACTGCGTGGTCAGCAGCACGGTGGTGCCCTCGGCGACCAGCCCGCGGACGGCCTCCCACAGGCCCAGCCGGTTGGCCGGGTCGACACCGGTGGTCGGCTCGTCGAGGAACAGCACCTTCGGCTGCCCGACCATGCAACTGGCGAGGTCCAGGCGGCGGCGCATGCCACCGGAGTAGGTACCGGCCGGCCGGCCGGAGGCTTCGGTCAGGCCGAAGCGCTCCAGCAGCTCGTCCGCGCGCCGGCGGGCCCCGGCCCGGCCCAGGTGCAACAGGGTGCCGATCAGCACCAGGTTCTCCCGGCCGGTGAGCACCTCGTCCACCGCCGCGTACTGGCCGGCCAGGCCGATGCTGCGGCGCACCTCGCGAGGTGTGCGCACCACGTCGTAGCCGGCCACCCGGACCCGGCCGGCGGTCGGCGCCAGCAGGGTGGCCAGGATCCGTACGGTCGTGGTCTTGCCCGCCCCGTTGGGCCCGAGCAGGCCCAGCACCGTGCCGGACGGCACCTTCAGGTCGATGCCACGCAACGCCTCGTGGCCGGGGTACGCCTTGCGCAGCCCCTCGACCTCGATCGCGTAGTCCTCGGTGTACCCGCTCATGCCAGCACGCTCTCCTGGCCGGCGATGCCCCGCGGGCGCAGGTCGGTCCAGGTCGCGTCGATGTACCGGGCGGCCGCCTCGTGCGTGGCCTCGTCCAGCACGACACGCCAGCCGGCCGGCACCGCGGCGAAGCTCGGCCAGAGGCTGTACTGGCCGTCGTCGTTGACCAGCACGCGGAAGATGCCGTCGGAATCGTCGAAGGGGTTGGTCACGATTACTCCTCTGAGCTGCCGGCGGGAGGGCACTGCCGGCAGGTGCCGACGAGCCGTTGTGACCAAACTTTGACAGTTCGCGCTGACCGTCCGCTGACGTCCTACTGATCGGCTTTGAGGTGCGAAAACGGCCCAGGCCGCGAGGGGCCTGGGCCGTTCTCAACAGGATTTTTGTCTGACTGGATTGATCATCAGCGCGCGGGGGTGAACACCTCCGGTGCCGCGCTCTCGACGCTGGTCTGCACCGGAACGGCCGCCCTGCGGCGCAGGCCGGGCCACCAGTTGGCGTGTCCCAGCAGCGCCATCAGCGCCGGCAGGACGACGACCCGGATGATGGTGGCATCGAGCACGATCGCGACGGCCAAGCCGACACCGATCTGCTTGAGCTCGATGAAGCTGAGCGTGCCGAAGATCGAGAAGACCGCCACCATGACGATCGCCGCGCTCGTCACCACGCCCGCGGTGCGCGTGATACCGGAGGCGATCGCGTTGCGGGTGGTCATCCCGGACACCACCTCCTCGCGGATCCGGGTGACCACGAAGACGTGGTAGTCGAGCGACAGCCCGGACAGCACCACGAACAGCAGCATCGGCACCCAGGAGACCACGTGGCCGGTCGAGGTGAAGCCGAGCAGGCCCTCGGCCCAGGTGCCCTGGAAGACCAGCGCGAGCACGCCGAACGAGGCTGCGGCCGAGAGCAGGTTGAGGAAGACCGTGGTCAGGCCGATAACGACCGAGCGGAACGCCAGCAGCATCACCAGGAAGGTCAGCAGTAGCACCGCGGCGACCACCCACGGCAGCCTCTCGTTGAGGTTGGCGGTGTAGTCCATGTCCGAGGCGGCCTCGCCGCCGACCGCGACCTCGGCGCCGGACAGGCCGCCGACGGTGGCCGGCACGATCGTGTCCCGCAGCCGGTCGACCGCGTCGTGGGCCTGGTCCGAGTCCGCCTTGTACGGGGTGTTCAGCTCGAGCACACCGACCCGGCCGTCCGGGGAGTAGCGGATCTGCGGCGGCAGGCCGGAGCGGAACGCCTCGTCCTGCTGCGCCCGCTCGGCCAGCTGGTCGAACCGGGCCCGCAGCGCGGCGACGTCGCCAGAGGAGATCTCGGCGGCGACCTGGATGGTGTTGCCGGACGACGGGAAGTTCTCGGTCACCCGGTCGTAGGTAGTCATCGTGGACAGGCTGCGCGGGAAGTCGCTGATCTGGGTCGACTTGAGATCCATGCTCGCGGCCGGCACCGCCAGCGCCACCAGGGCGCCGGCCGAGAGGACCAGTGCGATGACCGGGTGCCGCAGAACCGGGCCGAGCAGGGCGTTCCACAGCCGCGGGCTGCGGGTCGAGGTGTTGCTGTCGGGCAGCCAGCGCAACCAGCGGCGGCGCGGCCGCATCATCCGCGGGCCGAACTTGGCCAGCAGGGCCGGCAGCACGGTGATCGAGGCCAGCATGGCGACCGCGATGACCAGGATGGCACCGGTGCTCATGGCCGCGAAGACGGCGTCACCGGCGAGGTAGAGGGCACCCATCGACAGGATCGCGGCGACGCCGGAGACCAGCACCGCGTGCCCGGAGGTGGCCGCGGCGATCTCCACGGCGGCGATGTTCTCCCGCCCAGCGCGGCGCTCCTCGCGGTATCGGCGCAGGTAGAACAGCGAGTAGTCGACGCCGACCGCCATGCCCATCAGCACGACGATGTCCGGCACCATGCCCGGGTCCGGCACCACCTGCGAGGCGAGCGCCCACAGACCCAGCACCGACAGCACCGCGGAAAGCGCGAGCAGCACCGGGACTGCGGCCATCAGCAGCGACCCGAACGCCACCACCAGGATGATCAGGGTCACCGGCACGCTGAACGTGGTGGCCTTGGCGATGTCCTTGCCGATCCACTCCTCGAACTGGCTGTTGATCGAGGCCGATCCGGCCTGCTCGACCAGCAGGTCCGGGTGGGCGCCCTGCACCTCGGTGGTGACCTTCTGCAGCGGGGCCACCCGCTCGCCGGCGGTGTCGTAGTCACCCTTCATGGTGACCTGCAGCAGGACCGCCGCGCCGCTCTCGGCGGGCACCGGCTTGGCGACCGACTCCACCTCGGGGACGGCGCCCAGGCGGCGGGTGAGCTCGTCGGTGGCCCGGGTGGCCGCCACGGTGTCGAGCCGGCCGCCGCCGGTCTTTGTGATCAGGATGTTCTCCACGGCCGGGTCCTGCAGGCTGCCGTCGTCGATGATCCGGGCGGCCGTGGCGGCCTCGCCGACCTGCAGTTCGGCCTCGATGGCCTGGCGGGTCTCGGTGGCGCCGCCGGCGAGCACGGCCGCCACCACGAACACCACCCAGACAATTGTCGCCTTCCACGGATTCAGCGCACTCCAGGTGGCTACCCTGGTCGCGACCGCCGTCTTCTTTCCCGACATTTTCAAGCCTCTCTCTGCGCAGCCCGGCCCGCGCTCCGATTCGCGGAGCGGTGCAGAGCGATTCACATTCGGTTCATTCGGCGGTACGCCGGGGATCGTTGTGCCGGCAGGATTAACTGACGCTGACGATTTCGGTGGGCACCTCGACCGCGACGTCGGTGGTGCCGCCCAACGGGCTGAACACCGTGACGATGCCGTCGAAGGGGAGCAGCCGGCGCTCGATGCCCTTGAGGCCGGTGCCGCGCTCGGGGTCGGTGCCGCCCACGCCGTTGTCGTGCACGGTGACCCGCAGCTTGCCGTCGATGTAACGCATGTCGACGCTGGCGTGGGTGGCGTGGGCGTGCTTGATGACGTTGTTCAGGAGTTCGGAGACCACGAAGTAGACGGCGGACTCGACCGGCGGTGTCACCCGGCCGGGCACGTCCTCGGTGACCTCGACCCTCAGCGGCAGCGACATGGCCAGGGCTCGCACCGCGTCGACCAGACCGCGGTCGGCAAGCACCGGCGGGTGGATGCCGCGGACCAGGTCACGCAGCTCCCGCAGCGCTGTCGCCGAGCTGTTCTTGGCGTCGGTGACCATGACCAGGGCCTGCTCCGGGTCCTTCTTCAGCAGCGTCTCGGCGGCGGCCAGGGTCATGCCCATCGAGACCAGCCGAGCCTGGGCGCCGTCGTGCAGGTCACGCTCGATCCGCTTGATCTCGGCGGCCTGCTGGCTCACCGCGTCCGACCGGGTGACGGCCAGGTGCTGCACCCGCCGGGCCAGTTCGGCGCGGCTGCGGCCGTCGAGCATGGCGCCGGCCCAGCGGCCGTGCACCCGCTGCAGCACCCGGGCCAGGATCACGCCGACGAAGATCTCGACCAGGCCGAGGCCGGCGGCCAGCCACGCGGTGGTCTGGCTGTTCAGCGGGATGAAGGAGAACCAGCTGTTGTCCCAGCCCCAGTCCTTCTCGACGATTTCCCAGGTGAACGGGAGGGTCAGGCCCCAGAGGCCCTCGACGATCGCGACGACCGGCAGGAAGCCGAGCACCGGGCCGACGAACGGGTTGACCAGCAGCCAGCGCAGGTCGCGCCAGGTGGAGCGGTCGCCCAGCATGGTCCAGGCCCGCTGCAGGTCGCCGACGAAGCCGGGGCGGTCCGGCAGCGGGAGGTACTCCTCCTCGGCGTTGACGCCGGCCCACTGGCGGGCCAGTCGGCGCTGCAGGGCGGTCAGCGAGCGGGCTCCGTTGAGCGCCCGGGGCAGCAGCGGCACCCCGACGCCGACCACGGTCAGGCACACACAGAGGCTGATCCACAGCAACTGCAGGGCCTCGACAATCGCCAGGCCGGTCAGTGCGGCACCGCGCAGCAGAGCCGTACCAGAATTGGTGTTTGTCACTTTGTTTCGGCTTTCGTCGGCGGCCATTCCCGGGCCCTCCCCGTCTTTTCTGTGTTGCCTCAATTATGCCGATGGGGACCCTTGGGCACAGTGGTCGTAGAACCACAATCGCGCTGCCGGCCCTCCGCCTGTGAAGCGGAGCGGAGGGCCACCGTTCCGTACGGTTCGGCCGTCAGTCGGCGGCACGCAGGCGCCGTACGCTGAGCCAGCTCGTGGCCAGTAGCAACGCGCCCACCGTGATCATCAGAACAGCGCTCGCGTGGTCACCGGCGAAGCCGGGCACGTCCTGTCCGGGCGCGCCCCACAGCCTGCGGATCACCGTCGCCACGGCGCTCACCGGGTTCCAGTCCACCACCGGGCGCAGCCAGCCCGGCATGGCTGAGGTGGGGAAGACCACGTTGGACAGGAACGTGAACAGCACCACCACCAGCGCACCGATCGAGTCGATCGACTCGACCGACCTCACCAGCAGGCCGATCAGGATGCCCACCCACGCCATCACGTGGATGAACACGATCACCACCCCGAAGCCGGCGGCGACGTCCAGCGCACCGGCGTGCGGGCGCCAGCCCAGGACCAGGCCCACGCCGGTCACCGCGAGCAACCCCGCGATCCCGGCGACGGTGTCACTGATCGCGTGCCCGGCCAGAACCGCGGCCCGGGAGATCGGCAGCGACCGGAACCGGTCCATCAACCCGCCGTGCACGTCCATCGAGGCGCTGATAGCGGTCGGGCCGATACCGGCCAGACCGACCTGAAGCACCACGCCGGCCATCAGGTAGTCGATGTAGCTACCGGTACCGGGCGACACCAGCGCGCCCTCGAACAGATAGCCGACCGCCACCAGCATCACCAGCGGGTTCATTACCATCCCGACCAGCCGGCCGGGACTGCGCCGCAGCCGCCGCAAACGGCGGCCGCACAGCGCCACCGTCTCCACAAACAGTGCGACCGGCCCTGTGGCCGGGACCGTACCCGCCTGCGTCGTCATCGTTGCGCCTCCTTGCCCGCGAGAGCACTCAACTCCCGCGCCACCCAGGAACCGATCCGCGTCTGCGGGCCGGGATGCATCATGAACTCGTGGACGCAGTCCACGTCGAGACGGTGAATCTCGCCCGCCACGTGCCGTTCCCAGCGCCGGGCCCGGTCCGCCAGCAGCGCTGGATCGACCCGTTCGGTGGCCGTGACCAGGTGCAGCGCTCCGGTGTAGACGCCCGGGACGTGGGCGTGGACCAGCTCGGCATGCCGGCGCATCAACGTGAGCATCCGGGTGGCCCGCTCCATCCCGATCGCGGCCAACCCGCCGTCCGAGCTCTGCAGCCGGTCCACGATCCGCGCCAGGGTCATCGGCGGCTCACCGCTGCCCTGCTCCGCGTACCCGAGGTACTCGGCGAGCCGAGCGGTCAGGTCCGCCTCGTCCGGCAGCGGCTCGTCGCGCGCCGCGTCGTAGGGAAAGCTGTCCAGGTCGGCCAGGAAGGCCACCTGCTCGCCGTCGGCCTGCAGCATTCGGGCCATCTCGAAGGCCACCAGGCCGCCGAACGACCAGCCGAGCAGGTGGTACGGCCCGGACGGCTGGATCGCGCGCACCTGCTCCAGGTAGGCCCCGGCCAGCTGCTCGATGCTCTCCGGCAGTCCCGCCGCCGGGTCGTGGTACGGACTCTGCAGCCCGTACACCGGCCGCTCGGCCTCCAGGTGCGCGGCCAGCCCCGCGTAGGTCAGGCTCAGCCCCATCCCGCCGTGCACGCAGAACAGCGGCGGCAGGGTGCCCGACCCGCGGATGGTCAGCACGGGGGCGAAGGCGTCCGTCGAGCCGTCCGCAGCCGTCTGCGGGCCGGCCGTGAGGATCCGCTCGGCCAGCCGTGCCGGGGTGCGGTCGGTGAAGACGTCCACGATGGTCAGCCGCAGCCCGGCCTGTTCCGCGTGGGACACCAGGTGTACCGAGCGGATGCTGTTGCCGCCGCAGTCGAAGAAGTCGTCGTCGACGCCGACCTCGTCGACGCCGAGCACCTCGGCGTACGCCCGGCAGAGCGTGCGTTGCAGCGCGGTCCTCGGCGGACGGCTCGCCGCGCGCCGCCGCTGCGGTGCCGGCAGCGCCGCGCGGTCGACCTTGCCGTTGATCGTGGTCGGCAGCTCGTCCAGCACCACCAGGTCGTCCGGCACCATGTAGTCCGGCAGGCCGCGGCGCAGTCGGGCCCGCAGCCCGGCCTCGTCGTCCACGGCGTGGCCCGGCTCCGGCACCAGGTAGCCGGTCAGCCGCGGGAACCCCGGCCGGTCCTCCCGCACCAGCACGGCGGCCTGGGCGATCGACCCGGCGGCCAGCAGCGCGCTCTCGATCTCGCCGGTCTCCACCCGGTAGCCGCGGATCTTCACCTGATGGTCGGAGCGACCCAGGTAGTCGATGCTGCCGTCGCCGAGCCAGCGGGCGACGTCGCCGGTGCGGTACATCCGGGCGCCGTCCGGGCCGAACGGATCGGCCACGAACCGCTGCGCGGACAGCGCGGGACGGCCCAGGTAGCCCAGCGCCAGGCCGGTGCCGCCGACGTACAGTTCGCCGGGCACGCCGGCCGGCACCGGCTGTAACCGGTCGTCCAGCAGGTAGATCCGGTGACCGGCGACCGGGCGGCCGATCGGCGGGCGCGCGCCGGCCCGCAACGGGTCGCTGACGCTGGCGCACACCGTGGTCTCGGTCGGCCCGTACGCGTTGATCATGATGCGGTTCGGGGCCCACCGCTCGACGACCTCGGGCGGGCACGCCTCACCCGCGACCGCCAGAACGAACCCGTCAGGCAGGTCGCAGTCCTGCGGGAACGCGCCGACCACCACCGGCGGCAGCACGGCGAGCGTGATCCGCTCGGCGTGCAGCAGCTCGACCAGTGGCCGGCCGGCCCGCGCCTCGTCCGCTGCGACCACCATCGCGCCGCCGGAGAGCAGCGACACGCACATCTCCCAGAACGCGGCGTCGAAGCCGAACGAGGCGAACTGCAGCCCGCGGGACTCCGCGCCGACGCCGAACCGCGCGCCGTGGTCGGCGGCCAGATGCACGCCGCTGGCGTGCGCGACCACCACTCCCTTGGGACGGCCGGTGGACCCGGAGGTGTAGATGACGTACGCCGGGTCGTCGGCCCGCAGCGGGCGGCGTCGCTCGCCGTCGGTGACCGCGCCGGGCTCGTGCCGCGCCAGCGCCCCGGCGGTGCCCGCGTCGTCGAGCAGCAGCACGGGCGGCAGCTCCGGCAGTTGGGGCGTGGTGGCGGCGGTGGTGATCAGCAGTACCGGCCGGGCGTCGCCGAGCAGGTAGCCGATCCGCTCGGCCGGGTTGGCCGCGTCGATCGGCAGGTACGCCGCACCGGCGGCGAGCACCGCCAACGCCGCGACCACCGGCTCGGTGCCGCGCGGCAGGGCCAGCGCGACGATGTCGCCGGCGCCCACCCCGCGGGCCAGCAGTTCCCGGGCCAGCCGGTGCACCCGGGCGCCGAGCTGGTCGAAGGTGAGCCGCTCGGTCCCGGCGACCAGCGCCTCGCGGGCACCGCCCTCGGCGGCCCGCCGGGCGAAGAGCCCCGCCAGGTCGCGGTCGGGCAGTGCGGTCCGCAGCGACGAGCGGCTCCACTCGCCGAGGATCTGGGCCCGCTCGGCCGGCTCCAGCGCGTCGATCCGGCTGACCGGCAGCGCCGGGTCGTCGACCAGCGCGGCAAGCACCAGCAGGAACCGCCGGACGACGCGCTCGGCACTGGCCGGGTCGAACAGGTCGGTGTTGTACTCCAGCGCGCCGTCCAGGCCGTCGCCGTCGTGCTCGGACAGCGTCAGCGCCAGGTCGAACGTGGACGCCACCACCCCGGTGTCGTGCGGAGCCGTCGTGATGCCCGGCAGGTCCAGCACCGGCGCGGCGGTGTTCTGCAGCACCAGCGCGACCTGGGCCAGCGGTGGCCGGGCCAGCGAGCGGGCCGGGTTGAGCGCCTCCACCACCTGCTCGAACGGCACGTCGGCGTGGGCGAAGGCGCCCAGGTCGGCCTCGCGGATCCGGGTGAGCAGCTCCCGGACGCTCGGGTCGCCACTCAGGTCGGTGCGCAGCACCAAGGTGTTGACGAAGAACCCGACCAGGGTCTCGGTGGCCCGGTCGGTGCGCCCGGCGACCGCGGTGGCCAGCGCGATGTCGCGGCCGGCGCCCAGCTTGCTCAGCGTGGTCGCCAGCGCCGCCTGCACCACCATGAACGGGGTGACCTCGCACTGCCGGGCCAGTGCGACCACAGCGGCGTGCAGCTTCGCCGGCACGCGCAGCAGCACCCGGTCACCGGCGTAACCGGCCACCGCCGGCCGGGGCCGGTCGGTGGGCAGGTTCAGCTCCTCCGGCAGACCGGCCAGGGTGCGCCGGAAGTAGCCGACCTGCTGGGCGGCCAGGCTGTCCGGGTCATCGGGGTCGCCGAGCAGGTCTCGCTGCCAGAGCGCGTAGTCGGCGTACTGCACCGGCAGCGGCTCGGCCGCCGGGCCGCCCTGGCCGGTGCGCTCGCGGTAGGCCGCGGCCAGATCTTCGGCAAACGGGACGGCGGACCAACCGTCGAAGGCGATGTGGTGGAAGACCAGCAGCAGCAGGCGCTCGTCCGGGGTGGCTTCGAACAGGTACGCCCGCAGCGGCACCTCGGTGACCAGGTCGAAGCCGCGGTGCGCGGCCGCCTGCACGGCTGCCGGGTCGGCGCCGGGCACCACGTGCAGGGTCGCCTCGGCGTCAACGACGTGCTGGCGTGGCCGCTCGGCGTCCTGCGGGAAGATCGTGCGCAGGATCTCGTGGCGCCGGCTCACGTCGGCGACCGCACCGGCCAGCGCGGCGACGTCGAGCGTGCCGCGTAGCCACAGCGCCAGGGTGACGTTGTAACCGCCGCCGGCCGGGTCGAGCCGGTTGAGGAACCAGAGCCGGCTCTGCGCGGGCGACAACGGCAGCCGCTCGGGGCGCGGGGCGCTGACCAGCGGCGTACGCGTCGCGGTGTCCGCGACGTGCAGCGCGGCGGCCAGGCGGCGCGGGGTCGGCTGCTCGAAGACCGTGCGCACTGCCACCTCGACTCCGAACGCGGCCCGCACCCGCACCAGCAGCCGCGCCACCAGCAGCGAGTGCCCGCCCAACTCGAAGAAGTCGTCGTCCGGGCCGACCGAGGCGGCGCCGAGCACCTCGGCGAAGAGCTGGCACACCAGCTCCTGCTCGGGGGTGCCGGGCGCCCGGCCGGCCGTGCGGGTGAACTCCGGCTCCGGCAGCGCCTTGTAGTCGATCTTGCCGCTGGGTGTCATCGGCAGGTCGTCGAGTGGCAGCACCACTACCGGCACCATGTACTCCGGCAGCCGCTGTGCCAGGTAATCGTGCAGTTCGCGGCCGTCCGGCCGGGATCCGCCGGGTGCCAGCTCGGCGTACCCGATCAGCCGGACGCCGGCCGCGCCGGTGCTCGCGACGACCGCCGCTCGCAGCACCGTCGGGTGCGTGACGAGCACCGACTCGATCTCGCCGAGCTCGATCCGGTGCCCACGGATCTTCACCTGCCGGTCCACCCGGCCCAGGCACTCCAGGAGGCCGTCGGCGGCCCAGCGGGCCAGGTCGCCGGTGCGGTACATCCGGGAGCCGGCCGGGCCGAACGGGTCGGCGACGAACCGGCCGGCGGTAAGCGACGGCCGGTTGAGGTAGCCGTGCGCCAGGCCGTCACCGGCGATGTACAACTCGCCGGCCACACCGGGCGGTGCCGGGCGCAGCGCGCGGTCGAGGACGTACACCTGGGTGTTGGCGATCGGTGAGCCGATCGGCGGCGCGCCCGCCCGGGTGATGTCGACCCGCCAGGCGGTGGACCAGATGGTGGTCTCGGTCGGGCCGTACAGGTTGACCACGTCGGCGGCGTGCGCGGTGAGCTGCGCGGCCAGCGCGGTGCCCAGCGGCTCGCCGCCGGTCAGCACCCGCAGGCCGGACAGGCAGGACGGGTGCGCGGCCGCGAGCACCTGCCAGTGGCTCGGGGTGGCCTGCATGACTGTGGCGCCGGCGCCGGTCACCATGGCGGCCAGCGCGTCGGGGTCGCGGGCGGTGGCACGGTCGGCGAGCAGCAGCGTGGCGCCGGCCAGCAGCGGCACGAACAGCTCCAGCATCGCGATGTCGAAGCCGAATGTGGTCACCGCGAGCAGCCGGTCGGCCGGGGTGACCTCGAGGCGCTCGCGCATGTCGAGGACCAGGTTGGTCAGGGCGCCGTAGGGCACCACGACCCCCTTGGGCCGGCCGGTGGAGCCGGAGGTGTAGATGACGTACGCCGGGTCGTCCGCCGCGTACCGGATGGCGACCGGCTCGGCCGGCGTGGCCGCCAGCTCCCGCTCGAACTCCGCGGTTCCGAGGTGGATCGGCCGGGCGGCGCCCAGGTCCGCGTCGAAGCCGCAGGTGGTGAGCACGAGGTCGGCGGCGGTGTCGTCGAGCATGAACCGCACCCGGTCGGCCGGGTGGTCCGGGTCCACGGCCAGGTAGGCCGCGCCGGCCTTGAGCACCGCGAGCGCGGCGACCACCAGGTTGGTGCCGCGCGGCAGCGCGATCGCGACGATGCTGCCCGCGCCGGCGCCGCGCTCCCGCAGCAGCCGGGCGAGCCGGTTCGCCCGCTCGTCGAGCTGCCGGGCGGTCAGCGTGGTCTCGCCGCTGACCAGCGCCGTGGTCTCCGGCCAGGTCTTCACGGTCGCCGCGAGCAGCTCCGGCAGCAGGCCGGCCGGCCAGGCCACGGCGGTGTCGTTGCGTTCGGTGAGCAGCGTCGAGCGCAGCTCGTCGTCGAGCAGGTCGAGCCCGCCCAGCGGCGTGTCGGCCTGCTCCGGCAGGCTGCCGAGCAGCCGCACCAGCAGGTTCGCGATCCGCCGGGCCTCGCCCTCGGCAACGGTGTCCGGCCGGTAGCCGACCTGCAGCTCCAGCTCGTCGCCGGGCACCGCTGTCAGACTCAGCGGGTACTCGGTGGCGTTGCGGACCTCGGCGCCGTCCACGGTCAGGCTGCCGCGCAGCCAGCCGAGCGCGTCGTAGTCGGCCGGGTAGTTCTGGAACATCAGCACCGTGTCGAACAGGTCGGTGATGCCGGCGGCCTGCTGCACCTCGGCGAGGCCCAGGTGCCGGTGCGCCAGCAGCGCGGCCTGTTGCATGTGCAGCTCGGCGAGCGCCTGAGTGACCGGTACGGCCGGGTCGAGCCGGCCGCGTACCGGCACGGTGTTGGCGAACATGCCGACCATCGACTCGGCGCCGGCCACCCCGGCGGCGCGACCCGCGTCGACCGCGCCGAAGACCACATCGGTACGCCCGGTCAGCTGGCCGACCACGATCGCCCAGGCCAGTTGCACCGCGGTGTTGAGCGTCATCCCCTGGCCGCGGGTGAAGCCGGTCAGTCGTCGGGTCGCCGCCGCCGGCAGGCGCACCGTGTGCACCGACGGCAGCACGGGCGTCTGCGGTGCGTCGGGCGCCACCCGGGTCGGCCCGTCCAGGCCGGCCAGCTCGCGGCGCCAGGCCTCGGCGGCCGCCTGGCGGTCGCGTCCGGCGAGCCAGGCGTAGTGCTCGCGGTAGCCGGCCGCGGCCGGCTCCTGCGCAACGCCGGCGTACGCCGCGAACAGGTCGTTCAGCAGGATCGGCAGCGACCAGCCGTCGACCAGGATGTGGTGGACGGTGAGCAAAAACCGCCACCGGTCGGCGCCGTGCCGGATCAGCGTGGCGCGCAGCAGCGGCGGCCGGCTCAGGTCGAAGCGGGCCGTCCGGTCGGCGTCGGTGTGCTGCTCGAGCCGGGCCGCGCGCTGTGCCTCGGGCACCGCGCTCAGGTCCACCTCGGTCAGCTCGATCGGCACCGACGCCGGCACCACCTGCACCGGCTCGCCGGAGCGGCCGGTGCGGAAGCAGGCCCGCAGGCCCGGGTGCCGGTGCAGCAGCTGGGCGTAGGCCTGGCGCAGGCGGGCTGGGTCGAGGTCGCCGCGCACGTCGGCGACCAGCTGTAGCACGTACACGTCGGCGCCCTGTTCGACGCGGCGGGCGTGGAACAGCAAGCCCTTCTGCAGGGGTGTGAGCGGAAGAAACTCGCTGCTCCTCGCGCGGTGGTCGATGCTCATTGCAGCTCCAGATCGAAGTCGAGCTCGTCCATCTCGTCGACGGACAACTCGATTAGCGGCACGGTCGCCGCCGGGGCGGGTTCGTCGCCGACCGCGACGGCCAGAGCAGCCAGAGCAGCCGGTTGCGGCGCGGTGAAGATGTCCTGCGGAGTGATCTCCCAGCCGCGTAGCCGGGCGCGGGCGACCACCTGCACGGCCGCGATGGAGTCGCCGCCGAGCATGAAGAAGTTGTCCGTCGCGCCGACCTGCTCCAGGCCGAGGACCTCGGCGAACACCGCCCGCAGATCGAATTCGGACGGCTGCTCACGGCTCGGCGTGAACGCCGGCGCCGACGTCTCGGGCCACTGCCGCGCGACCGCCGGGCTGATCGGCCCGGCCAGGTCGTCCACCGAGGCGCGCGGATCGGCGCCCGCCACGGTGGTCAGCAGTGCCAGGAACTCCTCGGCAATCTCGGTGGCCCGGTCCGGGCCGATCGCCTCGGGTGCGTGATCGAAACGCAGTTCCAGCTCGGCGCCGGGCTGCACGACCAGGCTCAGCGCATAGTGCCGGGAATCGCGGGCGACAACGTTCTCCACCCTTGGTTCGCCGGTCAGCTCGTCGGGGTCCAGGGCCGGGAAGTTGTCGAAGACCACCGCGGTGTCGTAGGGCTCCCCGACGCCGGCCAGCGCGGGGTTGCCGCGCAGCATCTCGGCCAGGCCGAGGTAGTCGTAGCGGCGCAGGTTCGCCTGCTCGTCCTGGACGCGGCGCAGCAGGCCGCCGAACGCCTCGCCCGGCTGCAAAACGACCCGCACCGGCAGGGTGTTCAGGAACATCCCGACCGTCTGGTCGATGCCGGCCAGCTCGGCCGGGCGGGTGGAGACCGTGCAGCCGAAGAGCAGATCGTCGCGCCCGGTGAGCCGGCCCAGATGCAGGGCCCAGCAGGCCTGCACCACGGTGCCGACGGTGACCTCATGCCGGGCGGCCAGCGCGGTCAGCGCGGCGGTGACGCCAGCCGGCAGCCACCGCGTCGACGAGGCCGTACGCCCGATCGCCATTCGCGGCTTGTGCCCCGCCACCAGCGTCGGGCCGGACGCGCCAGCCAGCGCGGTGTGCCAGGCCCGCCGGGCGGCATCGCGGTCCTGCCGGGCGATCCAGTTCAGGTAGTCGGTGAACTGCGGCCCTGAGATCTCCGCGAGATCCTCGTCCTGGTACATCGCGAGCAGGTCCCGTACCAGGTACGGCATGGACCACCCGTCGACGGCGATGTGGTGCAGCGTCCAGATCAGACGCGTGCGCGCCTCGTCCAGCCGGGCCAGGGTGAACCGCATCAGCGGCGGCCGGTCCAGGTCGAACGGCTGGTCCCGGTCCTCGTCGGCCAGCCGGTCGAGCTCAGCGTCGCCGCTGGCGGTCAGCTCGCGCCACGGCACCTTGCCGTCCGGGCGGACCAGGGCGACCGGGCCGCCGGTGTCCCGATGCAGGTATCCGGTGCGCAGCACGTCGTACTTGCGGACCAGCGCGGTCATCGCCGCTGCCAGCCGCAGCGGGTCGGTCGAGCCGACCAGGTCGGCCGTCACCTGCAGGTGGTAGATCGACCCGGCACCGGCACCGAACCGGCTGTGCGCGAGCATCCCGCGCTGGATGGCGGTCAACGGCCGCACGTCGGTGAGCTTCTGCCCGGCCGACCAGGTGTCCACCTCGTCTTGCTCGACGCTGACCAGCGGGAAGTCCGACGGGCTGTGCCCGCCGACGCCGGGGGTGCGACAGTGCGCCACCAGCAGCCGCAACGCGCTGAACCACGCCTGGGCGATCTCCTCGGCGTCCGGGCGGTCCAGCGCGCCGGGCGCCCAGAGCCAGTCCGCCACCAGGTGCGGGCCGTCGGCGCGCTGCTCGGTGAACGGGGTGACCGCCAGGGTGTGCCGCAGCGGCAGATCCGGGTGGAAGCCGGTGCCGATGCCGGTGCCCGCGTCCAGGGTCCACGGCGCGGACCCGTCCGAGGCGACGAACCGGCCCAGGTAGTTGAACCCGATCCGGGGCGGCTCGCCGGTCAGCAGCCGGGCGGTCTGCGGGTTGAGGTGCCGCAGCAGGCCGTGGCCGACGCCGCGCTGGGGCACCGCGTGCAGCAGCTCCTTGACGTGCTTGAGCAGGTCGCCCACGCCGGAAGGGCCGGACCAGGCAGCGTCCGGGTCGAGGCCGGCGGTGCTCAGCCGCACCGGGAAGACGCTTGTGAACCAGCCGACGGTGCGGGACAGGTCGAGCCCGTCGCGCAGGTCCTCGCGGCCGTGCCCCTCCAGCTCCACGGTGTACTCGGTGATGCCCCGACACTCGACGATCGCCAGCGTCAGCGCGGTCAGCAGCACGTCGTTGATCTCGGCGTGGAAGACCGCCGGTAGCTCGGTGAGCAGCGCCGTGGTGGTGGCGGCGTCCAGCTCCAGCCGCAGCGTCGCGGAGGTGCCGTAGGTGTCGACCGCCGGGTCGGGCGACCGGGTGCCGAGCACGGCGGGCGCCTGTTGGCCGAGCCAGTAAGCCATCTCCGCGACCCGCGACGGGACGCGTGCCTCCTCGGCGAGCGTCGCCGCCCACCGGCGGTAGGAGACCGGCACGGCCTCCAGCCGCGGCGGCTCCCCCGCAGCGACAGCGGTCCACGCGGCCTCCAGGTCGGCGAGCAGGATGCGCCAGGAGACGCCGTCGACGGCGAGGTGGTGTACCACAAGCAACAGCCAGCCGGGCTGGTCGCCGTCGTCGAGCAGCGCGGCGCGCATCGTGGCGCCGCTGGCCGGGTCGAGCCGGTCGCGGGCGGCGGCCAGGTGCCGCTCGATCTCGGCGGGAACGTCGCGGCCGGCGCCGCGCGGCAGTTCGGCGTACGCCAGCAGCTCTCCCGCGTCGACCCGGCCGGCCGGCACGACCCGCTGCTGCCAGAAACCGGGGGACGGGCTGTCGACCGTCATCCGCAGCATGTCGTGGGTGTCCACCAGCGCCTGGAGCACCTGGGCCACCCGCTCGCGCCCGGCGCCTCCCGGCGTCCGGATCACCACGTGCTGGCTGTACGGCCGGGCCGCACCGGACAGGTCGCCCGCGTCCTCCCAGAGCTGGGCGGCGATCGGGGTCAGCAGCACCTCGCCGGTCCCGTCCGCGGCCACCGGCGGCGGCTCGGTCACCTTGGCGGCCGTCAGTGCGATCCCGTGCGGGGTGACCCCGGTGAGCACGTCGCGCGGTGTCACCACGACACCCCGCTGCCGCAGATGGCTGACCATCTGGATCGCGGTGATCGAGTCGCCGCCCAGGGCGAAGAAGCTGTCGGTGGCCGCCACCTGCTCCAGTTGCAGCACCGCGGCGAACACCTCGCGCACCACGGCGACCAGGTCGTAGTCGCCCGGCGCGGCGATCGCGGCCGCTGACGGGATCGTGGTCGTGGTCAGGGTGAGCAGCTTGGTGCGGTCCACCTTGCCGTGCGCGGTCAGCGGCAGCGCGTCCACCACGTGCCACGCCGCGGGGACCATGTAGTCCGGCAGCACGCTCGCCAACCGGGTGCGCACGAGCGCGGCGTCCGCCACCCCGGTCACGAAGGCCACCAGGCGGGTGCCGGCCGGGCCGGCCACCGCGGCCACCGCGGCGTCGACCACCTCGTCGACCGCCCGCAGCGCCGCCTCGACCTCGCCGAGCTCGATGCGGTGCCCACGAATCTTGACCTGGTGGTCGCGGCGCTCGATGAACTCGAGCTGACCGTCGGCGCGGCGGATCACCCGGTCGCCGGTGCGGTACATCCGCGTGCCGGGCCCGGCGAACGGGTCGGCCAGGAACCGGAAAGCGGTCTTGACCGGGTCGCCCACGTAGCCCGGCCCGACGCCGACCCCACCGACGTACAGCTCGCCGGCCACCCCGACGCCGACCGGCGACAGGTGGTCGTCGAGCACGTAGAGCAGCGTGTTGCGGACCGGGTAACCGATCGGCACCCGGGCACCGACCGGATCGCCGGCCCGGATCACCGCGTGCGTCACGTCGTCGGAGCACTCGGTCGGCCCGTACGCGTTGATGATCGGCACCTCGGGGTGCCGGGCGAACCAGCGCTCGCACAGGTCGGCGGGCATCGCCTCGCCGGTGACCATGAGGTGGCGCAGCGTCGGCCGGACCGCCGGCGCGGGCAGCCCGGCGTCCCAGAGGTCCAATGCCGCGCGCAGCAGCGACGGCACCACCTCCAGCACCGTGATGCCGTCCGACCTGACCAGCCCGAACAGCTCCTGCGGGTCGCCCGCTCGGCGGCGGGAGACAGCCCGCACGGTGCCGCCGACGATCAGCGGGGCCAGCATCTGCCACACCGACACGTCGAAGGTCACCGGCGCGTTCTGCACCACCCGGCAGTCGGCACGCAGGTTCAGGTCCTCGACCTTGGCGAGCAGGTGGTTGACCAGCCCGCCGCGATGCACCATGGCGCCCTTGGGCCGGCCGGTCGAGCCGGACGTGAAGATGATGTACGCGACGTCGCCGGGCCGGTCGAGCGGCTCGGTCCATCGGCTGGGGATGTCGGCCTTGCGGGTCACCCGGGTCCGCCGCACCGCGGAGTCGCCGGCCTCGGCCAGGATCCGCTCGGCGAGCTCCGCGCAACGCGGATCGACGAGCAGGTGCTCGACGCCGGCGTCCTGCAACATGGCGACCGACCGGGCGACCGGCGCGTCGATGTCGAGCGGCGCCCAGACCGCGCCAGCGTGCAGGGTGGCCAGCACCGAGGTGATGAACGAGCCACCGGGCGGGGCGAGCACCGCCGCAACCGAGCCGGGCGCCAGCCGCCGGGACAGCGCGTTGGCCCGACCGACCAGCTCGCCGTATGTCATGGTGCCGTCCTCGTCGAGGACCGCCACGTCGTCCGGCCGGCTACGGGCCACCGCGCGGATCCGCTCGAACACGCCGACGAACTCCTCCGGGTGCACCTCGCCCTGCCAGCGGCGCAGCAGCTCGGCCTCGACCTCGGTCACCATCGGCAGTGCGCTGACCGGAGTGTCGGACTCGGCCTGCGCGAACTCCTGCAGGAACGCGGTGTAGCGGGCCAGGTGGTCGTCCAGCTCGCTCTCGGCGTACCGGTCGGCGTTGCCGTTGAGGTGGACCTCGACGGCGTCGTCCGGCGCGTCCAACACGGTGATCATCAGGTCGTCGACGATGCCGGTGGACAGGTTGTGCAGCCGCGCCTCGGCCCCGCCCAGCTCGAAGGAGGGCTCCTGCGGCAGCACGTTGACGAACGGGCCGAACGGGCGGCGGTCCGCGGCGGTCATCCCCAGCTCGGTACGGATCTTGTCGACCCGGTACCGCTGGTGGCGCAGCGTGCGCAGCAGCGTACGCGAGGTCTGCCGCAGCAGGTCGTCGACCGTGGTCGCCGCGGTGAGACGCTGCCGGATCGGCAGGTAGTTGGCGACCATGCCGGGCACCGCGCGGGTGCCGGCACCGACCCGGCCGGCCACCGGCAGAGTGAGCAGCACGTCCTCGCGGCCAGCGGCCCGGCCGAGGTAGGCGGTGGCCGCCGCGAGCACGAAGGCCGGCCAGCTGACCTGGTACGCGGCGGCCCGGTCCCGCAGCTTGCGGCCGGTCATGCCGCCCAAGGTGAGGCTGCGCCGCAGCAGGCCGGTGGCCGGGGTGGCCGGGCGCGCCGACAGGCTCATCGGCTCCGGCGCCGGGCTCATCTGCTCGACCCAGAAGGTGCGGTCGGTGGCGAGGGCGGGCGAGGCCGCGTACGCCCGCTCCGCGTCGAGCAGCAGCCGCAGCGGTGCCAGCGGCTGGCCGCCGATCTCGGTGCCGGCGGCCAGCGCGGTGTAGATGTCGCCGAGCCGCCGGTACAGCACGACCCGGCTGTAGCCGTCGCAGAGCAGGTGGTGCATGGCCAGGTAGCACAGCGAGCGCTCGTCGGCGACCCGGAACACGACGACCCGGAACAGCGGGAAGCCAGCCGGGTCGAACGGGTCGGCCAGGTCCCGCCACATGGCGGCGACGGCCTCGCCGGCCGGGTCCTCGTGCCCGCGCAGATCCACCGAGCGGATCGGCAGGTCGGGCAGGTCGCGGACGACCACCACCGGACCGTCGTCGCCGAGCGAGAACTGCGATCGGGTGCACTCGGCTTCCTCCGCCAGCCGGTGCAGTGCCGCGCGGAACGTCTCGGCGTCGAACGGGCCGCGTACGTCGAGGTAGTCGGCCATGGTGTAGGCCAGCCGGTCGGTGGAGAACGCCTCGTCGAACCAGACGTCGGTCTGGGCCGCGGTCAGGGTCAGTCGCTCGCTCATGCCGACATCCGCTCGCTTCCGGTGCTGCCGGGGGCGGCGTGGTCGCCGTCCATCATCTCGGCGCCGTACAGGTCGGTGAACCACTGCGTCTGGTACACGGTGTCGAGGTAGCGCTCGCCGAAGTCCGGGCCGATCGCCACCGCGGTGCCGCCGGCGGCCTCCGGGTGCTCCTCGTACCAGCGGCTCGCGCCGGCGATCACGGTGCCGGTGGAGCCGCCGAACAGGAAGCCGGAGCGGGCCAGGTGCCAGCAGGCCCGGACGGTGTCGACCTCGGGGACCATCACCACGTCGTCGACGTACGAGACGTCGAGTTGCTTGGACGGGAGGGCTGAGCCCAGCCCCGGGATCATCCGGGGCAGGTTCGGGCCGCCGAAGGTCACCGAGCCGACGACGTCGATCGCGACCACCCTGACCGACGGGCGGTGCTCGCGCAGGTAGCGGGTGGCGCCCATCAGCGTCCCGGCCGTGCCGACCCCGACGAACAGCAGGTCGAGGTCGGGGAACGCGTCCAGGATCTCCGGGCCGGTCCGGGTGTAGTGCGCCGCCTGGTTGGCCGTGTTCGCGTACTGGTCGGGCCAGAAATAGTCGTCGTTGTCGGCGCAGAGCTGGCGTACGCGCCGGACCCGCGCGCCGACCAGCCCGTCCACCGGGTGCGGCTGGGTGACCACGTAGACCTCGGCGCCGAACGTACGCATGATCTGCCGGGCCGTGAGGGTGCAGCGCGCGTCGGTCACGCAGATGAAGTGGTAGCCGCGGCTGACCGCGACCATGCTGAGCGCGACCCCGAGGTTGCCGGAGGAGCTCTCCACGATGGTCGAGCCCGGGCGAAGCGTGCCGGCGCGCTCGGCGTGGTCGATCATCTCGACCGCGGCCTTCAGCTTGATCGACCCGGCGAAGTTGAAGCCCTCGCACTTCAGGAAGATCCGCTGGCCGACCAGCCGGGTGAGGTCCACGAAAACGTCGGGGACGTTGAAACGGTCAGGGGTGGTGACTATCTGCATCTCATCTCCGTCAGATCAGGCCGGGCGCCCAGCGCTCGATCCGTAGCGGTCGAGGTCGTGGAAGAAGCCGTCGACAGTGGTGAGCTGACCGGTGCGGGCCAGCTCGTCGTAGACGAACCTGCCGACCGCGAGGTCCAGCACGCCGAGGCCGAACGGTGAGAACACCAGCGGGCGGCCGGCGTCCGGGCGCACGGCGCCGGTGAGCACGTCGTGAAGGGTTCCGACGAGGAAGTCACGGTTGCCGGTCTGCTGCTCGGCGAGGTGCACCGAGGTGTTCGCGGTGAGGCAGTGATGGACGTCGTCGACCACGTTGGTCGCCGACAGGATCACCTCGGTGCCGAGGTCGCGCAGCGACACGTGCAGGACCAGCGGGTTGTGCGCGAACCAGGAGGGGTCGTGCACGTGCGGAGTGCCGGCGGTGGTGGCGTAGACGACCAGGTCGCTGTCGCGCACCAGCTGCTCGTGCGAGTCGTGCACGACGATCTCGCCGCTCACCCCGGTGCGCCGTAGGTGGTCGCCGAAGGACTGCGCGTACCCGGCGGACAGATCGTGCACGCCGAGCTGCTCGAAGGACCAGCCGGCGGCCTTGAGGTAGGTGTGGATGTAGCGGGCGATCAGCCCGGCGCCCACGAAGCCGATCCGGGTCGGACGAGTGCGGCCCTCGCTGAGCCGGCCGGCGGCGAGTGCCGCCGAGGCGGCGGTCCGGCTGGCGCTGATGATCGAACTTTCCAGGCACCCGATCGGGTATCCGGTCGCCGGGTCGTTGAGGATCAGCACGGCGGAGGCCCGCGGGATGCCCCGCTCCAGGTTGGTCGGGAAACTCGAGATCCACTTGATCCCGTCCACCGGGGCGTCGCCGCCGAGCGAGGCCGGCAGGGCGATGATGCGGGCGGTCGGCCGGTCCGGGAAACGCAGGAAGTACGAGCGCGGATTGATGGTGAGCGCCTCGCCGTGCAGCCGGTAGGCCTGCTCGACCACATCGATGATCGCCTTCTCCTGGCCGTCCAGCACCGAGCTCACCTGCGCGCCCGGGACAACCGAGAAACCCGGCAGATCGACTGACATGACGACTCCCTTGCACGATTGGACGAACTGTCTTTCACGGCAAGATCAGGCTCGCGGAGAGCGCTGACGAGTGACTGACCGCGGGCTGACCGGCCGTGCGGGTGCGCTATGTTCGGCAGGCCCGGCGGAGGAGTGCCGCCGACGACACGGGGGGACACACCGGTGCGCCTGATACTCGCGGAGGACCAGTTCCTGCTCCGTGAGGGCCTGGTCAAGCTACTCGAGGCGCACGGCGACGAGGTGGTCACCGCAGTGACCAGCGGGCCCGAACTGCGGGACGCTCTGACCACTGAGGATTTCGACCTCGCCCTGATCGACATCCGGCTGCCGCCCACGTTCACCGACGAGGGACTGCAGGCCGCGCTCGAGGGCCGGCGGCTGCGTCCCGGCCTGCCGGTGCTGCTGCTCTCGCAGTACGTCGAGCAGCTCTACGCCACCGAGTTGCTCGCCGACGGCGCGGGCGGCATCGGCTATCTCCTCAAGGACCGGGTGTTCGACGGCGAGCAGTTCATCTCGGCGCTGCGGACGGTCGCCGGCGGCGGCACGGTGATGGACGAGGACGTGGTCTCCGGCATGGTGCGCCGCAGCGACCATCTGGCCCAGCTGACCGCCCGGGAGCTGGAGACGCTGGCGTTGGTCGCGCAGGGCCGGTCCAACGCGGCGATCGCCGCCGCCATGTTCGTGACCGAGAAGGCGATCGCCAAGAACATCAACAGCATCCTGGCCAAGTTGCAGCTACCGCCGTCCACCGACGACAACCGGCGCGTGATGGCGGTGCTCGCCTACCTGGGCCAGTGAGCCCGGCCGGAGAACACCGCGAGGAGACTCAGCGCAGGTCGTGCCCGAGCAGTCCCGGTATCACGTTGAGCCGCTGGATGTTCGAGGTGCCTTCCATGAACTCCAGCCCCTGAGCGTCGCGGACGAACTTGTCAAGCAGCGGATGCTCGATCCGGGCCGCCGGGCCGAGCAGCGCCGCCGCGCGCAGCGTCACCGACGCTGCCAGCCGGCAGGCGCTGACCTTCGCCACCGACGCCGGCTGACCGTCGCCGTGGGCGTCGACAGCCCGCGCCGCCCGGTGCACCAGCGCGCGGCTCAGGTCGATGCGCGAACCGAGCACGGCGAGTTCCTCCTGCACAGCGGGGGGCGCCAGCCTCCGCTCGGTCCCGGCGTACTCCAGGGCGGCCCGCGCCACGCCGACCGCCATCGCCGCGACCGTGGGCCGCAGCCGGTTGAAGACCTGCAGGAAGCCCCACATGCCGCGACGGGTCGTCGGCAGGTGCGCACCCAGCAGCCCCTCGACCGGGACCGGGACGGCCTTGAGTTGCAGGTGCGAGATCTGCACCGCGCGCAGGCCGATCATGTCGAGTGGTTCGGCGGTGAACCCCGGGCTGTCGGCCTCGACGATCGCCGCCGACACCCCGAACGGCCCCGGCCCCGTACGGCAGAACACCGCACCGAACGTGGCCCGCGAGCCGTTGCCGATGTAGCGTTTCGCGCCGTCCAGCAGGAAGCCGGACTGTTCCGGTACGGGGGTCAGCGCCGTGGTGATGGCGGTAGCGTCCGAACCGCGGTCCGGCTCGGTGAGCCCGAAGAACGTCCACGTCGGACGCTCCAGCAGGCGGTCGAAGTAGGTCGTCTTCTGTTTCTCGTTGCCGAGCTGGCACAGCAGCACGCCGAACATCGACGGGCCCGGTGCGGCGAGCAGGATGCCCGCGTCGCCGAACGCGAGCTCCTCCAGGGAGACCACCCGCTCGATCGCCGACATGCCGTCGTACCGGTACCCGCCCACGCGCAGCACCGGCCCGCCGAACTCCGGTGGGATGCCCAGCGTCTCCATGTAGGCGACACCGGGCTGCGCCAGCAGCTCGTGCACGCGGGCCGGGTCGGCGTCCACGTCGAGCGAGTGCCGGCGCAGCTCGCGCGCCCATCCGTACACCTCGCGGCGCAGCGCGTACAAGCGGTCGTCCACGGGGTCACCCCCTTCCTTCGGCATAGACGTCGGCCAGCAGCTCGGACACGTGCGCCTCGCCGCCCGGGCCGTCGCGCAGGAAGCCGGCGGCGCCGAACAGGCCGAGCACGGCCCGGTCGGCGGCGGTGATCCGGTCATGCAGGTGCAGGGTCATGGCCGGGCTCAGCGAGATGCCGTCGAGCGCGGCCGCGATCTCCTGGTGCTCCACCAGCACGTCGGCCAGCTGTCCTTTGATCATTTGGAAGCGGAGCAGGTCGCCGCCACCGGAACGGCGCGAGGCCAGCCACCGTACGCAGGTACGGCGCCGACCGGCCGACGATCCCAGCCGCAACCAGAGCAGGCCGAGGCGCCACCGGTCCGGTGCCAGGAAGGGCGCACCTCGTCCGAACGACACCGCGCCGCCCGGCAGGGTGAAGCCGGCCAGCGGCGGGACCCCCGGGACCCCGCCGATGACGCTGGCCGCCACCCCGCCGTCGCGGTGCGCCGGCGGCTCCGCCTCCATCAACACGCTCAGCGCCCGCAGCGCCGGGACGATCCCGTCCTGCTCGGCGGCCCGGAACACCGGCTCGTAGAGGCCGGCGTCCAAGGCGAACGGCGTGCCCCGGCGGGTGTTCATCGCGGCGGCGCTCCGGTGTCGAGCCGGCATCCGGACAGGTCGCCGGTACTGGGATCCAGATCGATCAGCACCACAGTGCCGCGCGCCGTACCGGAGTGCCGGGCCGCGGCTTCGCGCCACAGTCCGGTGCCCGGCTGGCCCGGAGCCACGTGCCGGACGTCCACCGCGCTGATCGGCAGCGACCAGGCCGGATCGACGCCCGGCCCGAACAGCACCGGGGTGTCCTCGTCGTCGGCAAGCTGCTTCCACAGCCGCCCGATCCGCTCGGTGAACTCCGCGGCCGGCACGCCGCTGTCCTGCTGGATCTCGTAGCCGCCCCGACCGTCGTCCGCACCGGGGCGCTCCAGTACCAGCACGACCACCGCGTCGCCGTCGACCCGCACCGCCGGGGAGTCCGGCACCTCGTACGGGAAGCTGGCCTGGTCCAGCAGTAGCACCACGATCCGTTCGAGGCCGGTACGGGCCGCGTACAGCTCGGCCAACGCCAGCGCGGTGAACGGTGCCGCGACGCCCTGATCGGTGACCGCGAACGCGGACGGGTTGCCGGGCAGGACCGCGGTGGCCAGCGGGCCGGCCACCGCACCCGGCACGGCGTCCGGCGTCGCGTACGCCAGCACGACCAGGTCGACCGGTCCGCGCAGCTCGGCGAACGCCGGGCTGAGGCGCTCAATCATCGCGGAGTAGGTGTTACCGGGGCGCTCCAGCGCCCCGGGCCGGAAGGCGAGGCCGCCGCTCGCGACCACCGCCGGCAGAAACGCCGTGGTGACCGGGTCGTCCAGGCGGGTGCCGCCGGTGTCGAAGGTTTGGCTGATCATCTGCGTCACCGTGAGGACCGGCCGCCGGTCGGTGAGCCGCGGTGACGCCGCAGTCGTCCGGAACACGACTACGACATCTCGGTGTGGATGAAGTCGGCGAGCGCCCCGACGGTGAGGAAGTGGCTCATCTCCAGGTTTTCGGTGTAGAACTGCATCTCCAGGGCTTCCTCGAGGTACATCATCAGGTCCAGGACGCCGGTGGAGTCCAGCCCGATCTCCTCGAAGAGCTTGGTGTCGCGGTCGATCTCGCCGATGTCGCGCTCCAGGACTGCGCTGAGCGCCTCGGCGACCACGTCGATGACGCGGTCTGTGCTCGGCTGCGCTGCGATGGTCATGACAAGGCCTCTCTCGATTCGTCGCATCAGGTGCCCGCGACGGCCACGGCGGCCGGCGCGGGTAGTTGCTGGCGGGCCAGCAGGTCGGTGGGCTGGTCGCGGCGGCTCACCAGGTGCGCGACGCCGTCCAGGACCAGCACCTCGGCGGGGTAGCCGTGGCTGAGGAACAGCACCGGCGAGGCGGTCGGCCCGTACGCGCCCGAGCGCAGAACGCCGATGAGGTCGCCGGCCTTCAGCGGCGGCAGGTTCACCTTCTTGCCGACGGTGTCGTTCGGGGTGCACAGCGGTCCGGTGATGTTCCACGCCTCGGTCGCCGGCCGGTCCATCGCGGTCAGCGCCACGATCGGGAAGTTGCGCTTGACGAACGATCCGATGCCCACGGCCGCCATGTGGTGATTGGTGCCGCCGTCGGCGATCGCGAAGTTCTCCCCGTACGACTGCTTGGTGTAGCGGACCCGGGTGACGTAGACGCCGGCCGTCGCGGTGAGGTAGCGGCCCAGTTCCATCAGCATCCGGGTGCGCGGGTGCGCGTCGGCGAACGCGGCCAGCACCGGGTTGAGCAGCGCGGCCAGGTCGGGCACCGACAGGTCCCGCTCGTTGTCGAAGTAGGCGACGCCGAGGCCACCGCCGACGTCGACCATCTCCAGCTCGAAGCCGAGCACGCCGGCCAGGTGCACCGCCATGGAGAGGATCTGCTCGGTGTTGCGGGCGATCGACTCCTCGCTGAGGATCCGGGTGCCCAGGTAGCACTGCACGCCCATCAGCCGCACGTGCGGGAACCGGGCGGCCAGGCCCGGATCGTCGAGCAGATGCTGCTCGTCAATGCCGAACTGGCGGGCCTTGCCGCCCATGGTCAGCCCGGAGCCCTTGGTCTGGAAGCTCGGGTTGACCCGCAGCGCGACCGGTGCCCGCGTACCGCGCCGCCCGGCCAGCGCGTCGATCAGCTCCAGCTCGGCCGGCGACTCGCAGATGATCGCGTAGATCCCGTGGTCGAGGCAGGCCTCGATCTCCTCGGCGCTCTTGCCGGGCCCCAGGAACACGATGTCCCGCGGGTCGACGCCGGCGCGCCGGGCGGTGAGCAGCTCGGCGAGCGAGGAGACCTCGGCGCCGGCGCCGGCCCGGTGCAGGGTCGCGCAGACGGCGACGTTCGGGTTCGCCTTGAGGGAGTAGACGACACCGAGGCGCTCGTGCAGCGCCGCGGCGAGAGTGGTGAGCCGCTCGCTCAGCACGTCGCCGTCGTAGACGTACAGCGGAGTGCCGAACTGCTCGGCGAGCTCGGTGATCCCGATTCCCTGGACTTCGTACTCGCGAATCATCGCCCGCCTCCCGCAATCTCGTCGACTCGTTCGCTGATCGCCCGGTCGAGCCCGCTCAGCCGCTCGGCGGTGGGCGCCACCAGGAAGGTGTAGAGCCGCCCGTCGAACTCCTCCGCCGTACCGGCGGCGGCGTTCACTGTGGCGAAGTTCGCGATCACGACACCCTCGCCACCGGGTCCGGTCAGCAGCAGGTCGCCGAGGGCGGTGCGGAGGCCGGAGAAGGGCAGGGGCTGACGCAGGCGTACCGGATAGTGGCGTGCGAGCGCGGCGTGACCGCCCGGCAGCAGTTTCTCCTGCAGTGCCACCTGGTAGGTGGACATGTTGTTCCGTGCGTTGATCTCCAGCACCGGGTAGAGCCCGTCGTCGTCGGTGCGGATGGCATCGATGCCCACCACGCCGAAGAAGCCGTCGGCGGCGAGCTTCTTGCCGAGCGCCTCCGCCGTGTCCCGCACGATCTGCAGGTGCCGGTCGCCGAGCTGTGCCGGGATCCGGTGACCGCGGTGCACGCCGCCCTCGGTGAGCGCGGTCTTGACGAAGTCGAAGTGGACGCCGCCGTCGCGGGAGACGGTGAACTGGTAGTTCAGGTCGCCGCGGTTGCTGACCCACTCCTCGATCACGAACGCCGCGTGGTCCGCGCCGGACCGCTCGACCTTGGTCGCGATGATCTGCTGCAGGCGCCGCAGCCGGGCCACCTTGTCGACCACCGCGATGCCCTTGCCGGAGACGCCGAACGCCTCCTTGACCACTACCGTGCGGCCCTGCTCGATGAGCGCGGCGGCCTCCGTGCATGCCTGCTCCAGCTCGGCCAGGTTGCTTGCGGCCCAGCCGCGCGGCTGGACGATGCCGAGCTCGTCGGCGGCCCGACGGCTGTACACCTTGCTGTTTACCGCTTTGCAGACCTCGGCGGCCGGTGCGGCCGCGGCGATGCCGGCCCGCAGGGACAGGTGCTCCTCGTCCGTGGACATGCCGTGTGCCAACAGGTGGGCGCCCGCGGCGCCCAGGCGGCCGAGCGTCTCCTGCAGCCGCTTGTCAGCCAGCGCGTCCTTGGTCACCGTACGCATCGGATCCTGCTCGGCAGGCGTGTGGATGGTCGGCAGCGGCAGTCCCAGCGAGCGCAGGTGCTCCAGATGGTCCTCGTCCGGTGCCGCCTTGACGATCACGTGATCCTCGGCGCCGCCCAGCAGCACCGCGAACTCGTCCATGCGGTTGACCATCGCGGCACCGGACGCCGAGGTGAGCCGGGGCAGGGCGACCTCGCCTCGCGCCCACTGCTCCTCGACCTCGAAGTTGCCCACGAAGATCAGGGGCGCCCGGTCGGCGAGGACCGCGGTCCTCAGTCGTTCGACAAAGGGTGTCTCGTGCGACATTCTTCTCGCTTCCGTCATCAGTGTTCAAAGACCATCGCGGAGAACGTGGCGCCGAGACCGACGGAGGTCATCACGTACTTGTCGCCGGGGCGCAGCAGCCCCTGTGCGGCCACGGTCCAGTGGTTGAGGAACGGGTCGGCGCCGAAGCAGTGCCCGGTGCGCGGCACGTTGTCCAGGAAGACCCGCTCCAGCGGCAGGCCCAGCCCGGCGGCCAGGCCGATCCAGGCCACCCGGTTCACGTTGTGCGGCAACAGCAACGCGATGTCGTCGACGGTCACCGCGGCGTCGTCGAGCGCGGCGCGCAGGACGCCGATCAGTGTGGGTGCGTACGTCTTGCGGAACACCTGGTAGTCGTCGTGGCCCATCACCATGCCGGCGGCGGGCATCGGGACGGTCTCGGAGGCGTACGACAACAGTCGGTCGGTGGACCCGCTGCCCGAGACGAGCACCGCCGCGGTGCCCTCGCCGGTCACCGCGACACCGGGGACCACCTGGCTGTACCGCTGGACCGCCTTCTCACCGGCGAGCACCAGCGCCAGCGCGGTGGGGTCCGGGTCGGCAGCCAGCAGCATGCCGGCGAGGTCCAGGGCGAGCAGCCCCGACGCGCAGGCGTGCTCGGTCACCGCGAACGTCTGCGCGTGCCGCAGGCCGAGCGCGGCGCGCACGTCCTGCAAGGGGCTCTGGGGGTACGGCGACGGCGAGCGCACCGTGCGGCCGCGTACCACGTATTTGACGCGCTCGTGCTGCCCTTCCAGCTTGGACAGGGACCGCGCCGCCGATGTCAACAGGTCAGCCTCGGAACGTTCCTGCTCCCACAGCACTTCGCGCAGGCCGAAACCGCGCTTGTATCGGCGGAGCTCGACATCGGACAGACCCAGGGCCTCCTGGCGTTCGCCTATCTCCACGGCGGCGGGCCAACACGTTGCTATCTCAACGATTGACGTCACGAGCAATCAGGCCGATCTCGGTAGAGGGTCGGTGGAACGATCCCTTCGTGGGTCGTTGCCGAAAAGCTACGGAGCGGCGTTGACGAGTCGCTGACCAACCGCTGACAAGGACCGGGGGCCCTCAGCCGAGGCGTTGTCGGCGTCGTATCGGGGCGTGCACTCGCACATGATTGCCCCGAGCGGTCTCTGGCCCACCCTCTGGCTGCCACCTAAACTTCGCTCGTGCGGGGAGGACACTTTCCCGGACTCACCCGGCACGCGACATAGCGGTAGACTCCTTGCAAGACGCCTCAGAGTTTCCGCAAATCGAACAACGAGGGGCCGATTTCGAACGCAGTCTTGCCGCACATCGAATGCGAACGCCCCCGCAGATCGAAACCGAAGCCGGTCACGATTCCGCCTTGCGTGGGCTCTCCGAGGGCGCTCGATGCTTGTCCTCGGCAGCCGCCGTCCACGTATCGCCGCTCCACAGAGATGAAGCCCTCCTCGCCCTCGCCGAGCCGCCGACAGTGGTTTCGACAGGCGCGTCTTCGCCGACGCGCTCGGTCAAGCCACCCGGCTCGATTGCGAGGACTTCGCCCAGTACGGCGTTACGGGCCGAGCACTGGACAAACTCCGAAGCCGATTTGCGGAGTGGCGCCGCGAACTGCTCGACGACAAGGCAGGATGACTCGGCTCTCGACTCGCGGCAGCGTCAAGCCCGCACCCTCAAGACCGACACCGTTCCGGCTGATCTTCGGCAAGCGATCGCAGCGAGCCCGCGAAGCGACCGACACACGAAGGCGCGAAATAAGAAGTCCAGGGATGTCGGACCGCAGGCGGATGGTCTGGGCGATGACCACCGCGTCGCGGGCGTCGGTCTGGTTCTCACCGGCAAAGGCGGCGGCCAGGTGGAACGCGACGGTCCCGGAGACGTAGCGACCCTGAACCTGGCGCCGCCACAGCAGGGTCAACAGCAGGGCGGAGAGGCCGGTGGTGACGTCGACCGCCCAGCAGACCGGACGGCCCACGGCGGAGACTTCGGCCATGACGGCAAGGAGGGCAAGATCCGCTGGCTGCGGTTCATGTGGCAGCCGACGCCGGACCGACCACACCGTGCAGGAACACGTCAACAAGCGTCTCGACGGGAGTCTCCGCACTGCCGTGCCCTCCTCGACGGCCCATGAGAATGCCGAGGAAAATGACGGCGAGTTGTTCGATCGGCAGTCGCAGCGCGGCCCGGTCGGGTTCGAGCAGTCGAATCACCGCCCGGTCAGTGCGCTCGGCCGCCGCTGCCCGACCGCCGGTCGCACTGCTGTCGACCGGCCCTCGACGCTCCCCTCGGCGGCCACTGACCCGCAGCGCCCCGGTCACCGCGCCCATCCGATCCAGGTAGGCATGCAGGGTCGCTGCCGCCTCGGTCAACCTGGCGGCCAGGGGCTGATCCAACGGCACCGCGTCGAGTTCGGCCAGAACATGGTCGTTACGCAGGGCAGCCGACATGCATGCGACCAACAGCTCGTCCTTGTCGGCGAAGGCCCGAAAGACGGTCGCCTCACCGATCCCGGCCGCTTTCGCTATCTGCAGGGTGGTCACCGCCGAGCCGTGCTCGACCAGCAGCGGCAGTGCCGCAGCCACGATCATCTCGCGTCGATCTTCCGCACTCATCCCCGGCGCTCTGCGCCGGCTGGGCGTCTCAGTCATGCCGATCAATCTACGGAGTGAGTACTCACTCCGTCAACGGCGTTTACTGCAAGAGATCGAACTCGACGCCAGGAGTCCGAGTGCGGTGCCGATCCCGGGAACGCGGGGGTCGACGGGACACCCTCCTCCGATCCCTTTCGGTGCGTACCACCTCCTTCATAGGCGCATAAAACGCCCACTGTCTCACCCTCTGCCCTGATTTCGGGCTTAAGTAGTCGCCCGGCTATTTAGCGTAAAAACCGACATCTCTCCTCTAGAGGGATTTGGCCTTTACGGGCGCTTGCCACAAGTTGGTAGTGTGATACACGTCACAGTCATTTCCCGCGCCTGGACTACCCCTTGCGTCAGGGGTGGGGGTAGAGGATTGTTCGCAACGATCTTTTCGGCTGACACGGGGGTTCAGTTGACCATAGAGGTTGTTCCTGTCCACGACGGCTCTGTTGCGATGTACGGCGCCGTCGAATTGTTACGAGCCCATGAATCCTTCACCTTGCTTGATGCAGCTCAGACGACGCGTGACCTACCGGCTCTGGGCGGCGGTGAACGGGTAGTCCTCCTCGTCGACCCGTTCAGCACGTGCGACGTGCACCTCAACGACATGCCCGACGTGCCGAAGCGGTACGCCGTACTCGCCATGTCGGCCCGCACCCATCCCGACACCGTGCGGCAGGCGCTTCAGGTCGGTGTCGCCGGCTACGTCAGCAAGGCGGTCGACGCCGCGACGCTCCTGGACGCGATCAGCGCGGTCGGGGTCGGCGGCATTTACCTTGGCCAACTCCTGAACGATCTGTTCAAGGACGAGACCACTCCTCCGCCGGCACCCCGCGCGGCCCTCGACAAGCTCACGCCGCGCGAGCGCGACGTGCTGGCGATGGTGGCGATGGGACTCACCCACCGGCAGATCGGATCCAAGCTTCAGCTCTCGAAAGCGACTGTCGACACGTACGTGCACCGCGTGCGGCAAAAGGCCGGAACTGTCAACAAAGCCGGTCTCACACGGCTGGCCATGGATCTCGGGCTGCTGTATCCCGAAACCGTACAGAGCAGCGCCTGACGATGCATGACACAGCATTATGACATTGATCGACCATATCGGCTGTGGCAGCGTCGGTCGCATGTCGACCGAAGATGAACGGGCCACCCCAGCCGCCGAGACCGCCCTGTCGCCGAACGGTCCGGAACTCCCGGACAGCGCCGCGCAGAGCGAACGGGTGCGGGCCATCGCCGCGCACGGACCGGTTGGCCACCTGCGGCACTGCCTCACGGTCGGCATCGAGATCCGCGGCCCGGTCGACGAGGACGAGCTACAGGCCCGCCTCGTCCGTCTGGTGGCCCGGCGCCCGGCGCTCGGCTGCGTGTTCACCGACGGTGGCAAGCACCTTCTCACCACCGGCGCGAAGCCCCAACTGCTCCGTCGGCAGGTGGAAGCGCCGAGCGCGGTCGCCCGATGGGCGATCGCGCACGACATCGCGGGCTTCGAGGCGGAGCGACCGTTCGCGCTCGGCGAGCACCCACTGGTGCGGGCGACCCTGCTCAGCGCGGAGCCGGACCGGCACCTGCTCGTGGTCAACCTCGATCAGCTCGTGTGTGACGCCTGGTCGGCGAACCTCGTGGTGACCGACCTGCTCAGCGCGGACACCGACGAGACGCCCGACGCGTACCCGGCGGCGCGGCGGGCGTTGGCGGAGTGGACGAACGGGCCCGAGGGCACGGCGGCGATCGACCGCCGGCGCGAGCACATCGCCGACGCGTGGAACCGCTGGCCGGTACGGGTCGAGAACGATCCCGCCGACCCACACGAAGCGGTCGAACGGTTCCTCGCCGTCGACGACCGGATCACCGGGTTGCTGCGCGAGCGGGTCCGCACCGCACGCGGTTCCCTGCTGGCGGCGGGCGCCCTGGCCCTCGCGACCGCGATCACCGACGACGCTACCGTGCCGCTCGCGCTGCGGACCACCCTCGCCGGACGCCAGTCGACGGCCGAGGAGACGGTGGTCGGCTGGTTCGCCAACGAGGCGGTGCTCCGGCTGCCACCTCGGGCCGGGACCATCCACGAGTACGCCACAGCTCTGCGCGGGGAGATCTTCGCGGCCCTCGCCGATCAGCGGGTCCCGTACCCGCTGGTGTCGGACGCGTTGTCTGATGGTGACGAATCCGGGCCGTCGTGTGCGCTGGTCTTCCTGCCACGCGGGCTCAGTGGCGGCGAGCAGGCCGGACAGCGCCTCGGCGATGCGATCGCCACCCGTACCGCCGTTTCGATCTGTCCCACCGGCGCGGACGTCGACTTCTTCATGATCGAGGACGCGCCGCCGATCGAAGGTAGTCCGCGCGCGATGCTCACCGTCGGTGCCACGACCCGTCGGGCCATCGCCGACCCGGCGGCCGTCGACGACCTGCTGGACCGGTGGATCGCGGCCTTGGACGAGCTGACCCGCCACGACTGGACCACCTACCCGGTGACCCGGATCGGCGGCTGACCGCTACCCGGTCAGCCGCCGATCCACAGGGCTTCACCCGCCCGTCGGCCCGCTGTCGGCGCTCATCTCGTCGATCTGGGCGGCCAGACCACGCACGGTCGGGAAGCCCATCACGGCGGAGGTCGGGACGGGCACCTTCAACGTCTTGCGGATGCGGGCGACCAGTTCGATGGCGAGCACCGAATTGCCGCCGAGGCGGAAGAAGTCGTCGTCGAGTCCCACCATCTCCAGGCGCAGCACCCGCGACCAGACCTCGGCGAGCTGCACCTCGGTCCCTTCCCGGGGAGCGATGTACGGCGTGGAGAGGTCCGGACGAGGGTCACGCTCGCCGTCGTCGTCGGAGAGCGCCGCGCTCATGCCGCCCCGCTCGACGACCCACTGCTGGTACCGGGCCGGCAGGGAGCCGGTGGAGATGACCACGTGGTCGACCTGGTCGATCGCGGCGAGCGCCCGGTCGAAGACCGCCACCGCCTCGTCCGGGCTCATGTCGAACTCGCCAGCCTCCTCGCCGTTCGACTTACCCCAGGTGTCCCAGTCCACGGTGATCCAACGGATGCCTTCGCGCTCGCGCGCCAGCAGCACGTACGCGTCGAGTGCCGCGTTCGACGCCGAGTACGGGCCGAGGGCGAGACCGCCGAGCACTGCCGACAGCGAGGACAGGGTGATGCCCGCGATGTCACGGCCGGTCAGTGCCGTACGGAGGTTCGCCAGGCCGGTGATCTTGGCGTCGAAGTGGGTGTCCGCGTGGGTGTGGGCGACGAGATGGGCCGGCCCGAACGCGCGTGGGTCGGAGATGCCGGCGGCGTGCACCACCAGGTCGAGGCCGCCGAACCGCGCGTCGATCGCGTCGATCGCGGCCCGGGCCTGCTCGCCGTCGGTGAGGTCGGCGGCGACGGGCAGGATCTCCGCGCCGAGCGCCTCGAGTTCGAGCAGGGTGGCCACGATCTGCGCGGTCCGTGTTTGACCTGTCGCGTGCTGTGCCCACTCCGCGTGCGGTGGCAGCGTGGTGCGCGCGACGAGGGCGACCCGGCATCCTCGTGCCACGGCGAGGTGTCGGGCGAGGAGCAGTCCGACGTACCCGAGGCCACCGGTGATCATCACCCGTGAGCCGGGCGGCAGCGGCTGCTCCGGCTCGGGCAACGCGAGCGGCGTGAACGTCCGGACCCAGCGGCTCGTGCCCCGCAACGCGACCTGGCCCGGGTACGGGGCGACCGCCTCGGCGACGATGGCGCTGGCCTGGTTGGCGACGGCCCGCTGGTTTCCGGGCACTGCATCGACATCGACGTGCCGGGCGAGCCAGCCCGGGTTTTCCTGGGCCAGGGTCGGCAGTAGGCCGGCAAGCGCGGCCTGGGCCGGCCGGGTGGGCGCGACGCCCGCGAACCCCACCGCCCCCGCGGTCACGGCGAGCAGGTTCAGCTCGATGTCCGGCGCCTCCCTGGAGTACGCGATGGTCACCGCGACCGCCGCGTCGTAGCCGGCGGCCTGGTCTCGGGTGACCTCGTCGGTGCGGTCACCGAGGGTGTGGGCGAGGACCACGGTGCGTGGGATGGCGGCGCGGGAGGAGAGCAGTTGGCCCAGGTCGTCGGCGCAGTCGGCCTTCACCTCGTAGTCACCGTTGCCGACGTCCCGGAACCCGGGACCGATGCGGGCGACGGCCACGTCGGCCCCGATCTCACGCAGGTGGGCTGCGATCGCCTCACCTCGTTGGTCATCGGAGAGCACGAGCCATGGACCCACCGAGCGCAGACTCTCCGTCCGGTTCTCGACCGGCAGGGGTGCGCTGCGCCACGTCGGGAGGTACGTCCAGGAGTCGAGATCGTCGACCCGCCCATCGGGTTCCGCCGCGGCTGCCGGGTCGAATCCCGACTGCCGTTCGACCCAGAACCGCTTGCGCTGGAACGGATACGTGGGCAGCGGCACGCGCCGGGGACTACCGGTGTGCAACGCGGCCCAGTGTGGTTCCGCGCCGGCACACCAGAGTCGGGCGATCACCCGGTGCAGCCAGTGGGCCGTCGACGCGCCGTCCGGCGCCAGGGCCACCTCGGCCTGGCACTCGGTGTCCTGGTTGAGGCCCAGCTCGACGGCGAGCTTCGCGACCTGCTCGGCGGCGCTGTCCGGGCCGCTGATCCGCCCGACCGACAGACCCACGTGGCGCAACGCGTGCGCGACGGCGAGCGCCGCCTCGTACAGCGTCGCATCGGCAGGCGGCTGGTCGGTTCCGGTGAGCCGGCCGGCGGCGGACCGCACGGTGGCGCACCAGGCGAGGTCGACCGCTGCCGGGTCGGGCAGCGTCAGCGCCACCTGCGTAACCCGTTGGCGCACCTCACCGACGATGTCGGTGGCCGTCTCGGCGAGCCCGTCCCGTCCGTCCGGCAGGTCGTCGCAGACGACGGCGCGCCGGACCGGGAAGTACGACCGGGACTGTTGCAGGGTGTACGCCACGTCGGCGATGTTGAGCGCGGGAGACCGGTCCAGGTGAGTGGCCAGGTCCGCGGCGGCCTGCTGCACGGCGGCGTCATCCCGGGCGGAGACGGTCAGCAGATGGGGACCGGGGCGCTCGGGTGCCGGCGGCAGGGTAGGCGGTTCCTCGATCACCACGTGCGAGTTAGTGCCGCCGAGACCGAACGAGCTCACCCCCGCCCGCCGCGGCTCGCCATTCTCCGGCCAGGGCTGCGTCTCGGTCCGCACTGTGAACTTCTTGCGTTCCGCGGTCAGCGCCGAGTTCGGCGTGGAGAAGTTGGGGGTGCCGGGCAGTACGCCGTGGCGTACCGCCAGCGCGGCCCGGATGAGGCTCGACGTGCCGGCCGCCCGATCGAGGTGACCGATGGATGCCTTGAGCGAGCCGAGCACCAACTGGTTGTCCGGGCGGTCCGGGAAGACCCGCGCCATGGCCGCCAGCTCGATGGAGTCACCGAGCACCGTGCCGGTGCCGTGGCACTCCACGTAGCCGATGGACCGGGGCTCGACACCGGCGAAGCTGATCGCGTCCGCGATGACCGTGGCCTGACCGTCGACGCCAGGGGCGGTGTAGCCCGCGCAGGCGCTGCCATCGTTGTTGACCGCCGAGCCGAGGACCACAGCGGTGATGTGGTCGCCGTCGGCGATCGCGTCGGCGAGCCGCTTGAGCACCACAGTGGAGACGCCGCTCGCCGCGACGCTGCCTCGGGCGCCAGCGTCGAAGGCACGGATCTTGCCGTCCGGGGAGTAGATGCTGCCCTCCTCGAACATGTATCCGGTGTCCTGCGGCAGGGGAATGAACGAGCCGCCGGCGAGGACGTACTCGCACTCGAAGTTCAGCAGCGCCTGGACCCCGAGGTGGACGGCCACCAGCGACGAGGAGCAGAAGGTCTGGACCGTGACGCTGGGTCCGCTCAGGTTCAACTTGTACGACACCTGAGAGGTGAACGAGTCGCGCTCGGTGCCGATCCCGAGCATCAGGGCGCCACCGGCTTCCGCGCCGAGGCTCATCACGTTCCACAGGTACTCCGGGAAGCCGCAGCCGCCGAAGACACCGACCCGTCCCGGCATCCGGGTGGGCGGATAGCCCGCGTTCTCCAGTGCGGCGTAGCAGCACTCGAGAAACAGCCGGTGCTGCGGATCCATGGTCTCCGCCTCGCGCCGGCTGACGCCGAACAGCGTCGCGTCGAACCTGTCGTACCCGTCGATGCTGCCGCTGGTACGCACGTACGACGGATCGGCGAGTTGTGCCGGGCTGACCCCGGCGGCAATCAGCTCCTCCTCGGATAGCTCACGCAGCCCGGACACACCGGCGAGGAGGTTGTTCCACAGCCCGTCCACGCTGTCGGCACCCGGGAATCGCCCGGCCATCCCGATCAGCGCGACGGCGGAGTCGTAGTCGACGTCACTCATTATCGGATCCCTTGACGTTGGCCCGGCGACGGGCGAGCCGCTGTTGGCGTTGCGCTGCCCGGGCGTCGCCGGACTCCTGCTTGGTCGGTTCTTCCTTGGTGCTCGTCACGGTGGCTGCGAGCGCCGACACGGTGGGTGCCTGATAGAGGAGATGGGCCGGAAGGTGGTCGAGATCCAGCGCGCGTCGGATCGCGTCCATGAGGCCGACACCGATCAACGAGTTACCACCGAGGTCAAAGAAGTTGTCGTGCAGACCGACCTGTTCGATACCGATCCACTCGGCCCAGAGGTTCGCGATGGTGGCCTCCGTCTCGTTCGACGGCGCCAGAAACGGAGTGGACAGATCAGGTCGCGGATACCGGGCTTCACCCCGGCCCTTGCGCGCCCCCGCCTGCAGGTCGTGGACGGTGTAGCTGCGGCTGCCCTCCACCGAGGCCGCGAAGTCCTGGGTGTTGACGACCAGGTACGGCTCCGGGCGATCGAGGATCTGTTGCAGGCAGCGCCACCCGGCGTCGAACCCGATACCGAACACCTTGCGGTGGTGGATGTACAACTCGCGTAGGACGGGTTCGTAGCCCTCCAGGCCGTCGGCCCAGCCGTTCCACGTCCACTCACCCCACCCGATCGACACGACCTTCGCCTGGGGCAGTGCCCCGCTGCGGGCGAACGCGTCGAGAAAGGAGTTCGCGGCGGAGTAGTCGGCCTGTCCGAGCGCACCGGTCCACGAGGCCACCGACGAGAACAGCACCAGGAAGTCGAGTGGCTCGTCGCGCAGCACCTCGGCCAGCGCGAGCGTCCCGCCGACCTTCGACGCGAGCACCCGGTTCATGTCGTCGACGGTCTTGAACTGCATCATGCCGAGCGCCGGCACACCGGCGGCGTGCAACACGCCGTGCAGCGCCCCGAAACGTGTCCTGGCCGCCTCGACCGCACGCCGGACCGCCTCGACATCGGACACGTCGCCGGAGACCAGTTCGAACTCGATGCCCTTGGACTCGAAGTGGCGCAGACCCTCGATCCGACGCCGGACCTCCGCGCTCACCGTGGGATCGGCCAGGATCTCGTCCCAACTCTCCCGAGCCGGGACCGGCGTGCGTCCGAACAGCACCAGCTTGCCACGGTAGGTGTCCGCGATGCGCTCAGCCAGGGCCATGCCGATGCCGCCGAGGCCACCGGTGACGAGGTACACCCCACCCTCGCGGAACCGACCGGTCGGCACCGGCGGCTCCTCGTCGGCGTCGGTCAGCTCCAGGACGTCGAAGTCGGGGATCCACCGGCGTCCCGACCGCAGCGCGATGATCTGGTTGCCGGGGTCGGTGCGCAGTTCGGCGAGTACGTCACCGACGGGTGCTGGTGCGTCGTCGCGCAGATCGACGAGGCGGACGGCGGCACCGGCGTACTCGACCGGCAGGATCGTGCACGGTCCTTGGGTGGTGGCACGGGCCGGCACGATCGGCTCGTCGCCGGTGACCTGGAACGTGCCGGCGGTGACCACGTCGAGTTTCCAGTCGCCGAAACCGACCTCGTGCGCGGCGCGGGCGATGGCGACAAGCGTGTGCAGGCCGCGGCTGATGTCCTCGGTCGCGGACGTCCCGCTCAGTGTCCACATGTGCACGACCCGGTCCGGCACGCAGCCCCGTTCCTTCAGGGCGGCGAACAGGTCGAGGGTGTCCTCGATGTTGCCGGGTCTGATCCGGTACCCCTCGCCGTCGAACCCGTACGCCGCCCCAGGTCGGACGAGCGTCACCTGCGCCTCGCCGGTGTGGAACGCCTCGACAATCGGGCCGGCCAACGCGTCGGCCCGGCCCTCGTCGGTGAAGACGACCCACTGGCTACCCGGGTCGGTCATCGGGGGCTTCGGTGCGCGCTCCCGCCAGACCTGGAGGTTGAGCCATTGCCGCTCGGGCAGCAGCGGGAGCTTCGCGTACTCGCTGAACATCTCCTCGCGGCTCTTCGAGTCACCGGAGTCGAGCAGGGGCGTACCGCCGACGGTGTCCTCGTTGAACCAGTACGGCTGCCGCTCGAACGGGTAGGTCGGCAGCGGCACGCGGCCCGGGCACCACACCTGGTTCGTCTGGTGGTACGCCGCCCAGTCCACGTCGACGCCGTTGAGCCACAACTCGGCGAGCGCGGTGGCGAGGGCCCTGGCACCGGAGGTGCTGTCCTCACCGGCGCCCGGCATGGTCGCGATGATGAACGGCCACCGGGCGCGGTCGCACTCCGGATGCGACCGGGCCATCGCGCCCAGCGACCGACCCGGCCCGATTTCGAGCAACGCGTTACTTGTCCGTTCGAAGGCTGTGGCGAGGCACGCGGAGAACTGCACCGGGCGGCACATGTGCTCGGCCCAGTAGCCGGGATCGGTGACCAGCTCGGCGGTGGCCAACTCGCCGGTGACGTTGGAGACGTACGGCAGCGTCGGCGGGTGCAGCGTGATGTTGTCGGCGATCCACCGGGTCAGTTCGGCGGCCACCGGCTCCAACATCCGGGTGTGGAACGCATGGGTGGTGTCCAGCTCACGACAGACCACGCCGTTCTCGCGCAACCAGACGGCCAGCTCGGCGACGGCCGCGGTCGGGCCGCCGACGACGACCTGCCCCGGCGTGATGGCGGCGAGGTCGATGTCGCGCTCGGCGAGGTCCGCCCGCAGCGCGCTCAGCTCCTCCCAGGTTTTGCCGACGGCGAGCATCGCACCGGGCGGCATGCCGGCGATCAGGTCGGCCCGGTGGGCGACCAGCCGTACGGCGTCCGGCAGGGTCAGCACACCGGCGAGGCAGGCGGCGACATATTCGCCGACGCTGTAGCCGAGCACCAGGTCGGGCGCGACGCCCCAGTCCATGAGGGTGCGGGCGAGCGCGTACTCGGCCAGGAAGACGCCGGTCTGCGCGACCCGCGTGTCGCTGAACGGGCTGGGCCCGGTCGCCTCTCCGGTGCGCCGGCCGAGCAGCGCGGCGAGGTCGTTCGTACCGGCACCGGCCTGTCGTTCGCCGGTCAGCAGCGGCACCACCTCCAGCGACGCCGCCGCGGAGAGGAGCTTCTGACCCTCGTCGAGGTGGAGACGGAAGTTGGGTTCGGTGCGGTACAGCTCGGCGACCATACCGGCGTAGTGCTCACCCACCCCGGCGAACAGGAAGCTGGAGCGGGTGCCCCGCACCTTGACCTGCCGGGCCAGCAGGTTGGCGTCGGGTGTGACGTGCATGCCGAACGCGGAGGCGGCCGACCCGGCGTCGCTCGCGACCACGACCCTGCGGTGCGGCAGCAGGGTTCGGCCGACCTGGAGCGTGTACGCGACGTCGCCGAGTTCCTGCTGGTGGTCGCCACCGAGGTGGGTGGCCATGCGCTCGCAGTAGGTGGCGGCGGCGCTCTCCGTCTTGGCGGAGAGCGGCAGCACCTGCCAGCTGCGACCGTTCGCCGTGCGCGGCGCCGGTTCCGGTGCCTCCTGCAGGACGATGTGCACGTTGGTGCCGCCCATGCCGAGGCCGTTCAGGCCGGCGATGCGCGGTCTGCCGCTCTGGCGGGGCCACGGCACCGGGTCACCCGCCACGTAGAACGGGCTGCGCTCGAAGTCGATCTCGGGGTTGGGCGACTCGTAGTTGAGCGACTTGGGAATGAGCTCGTGGCGCAGGGCCTCGACGACCTTGACCATGCCAGCGATGGTCGCGGCCCGGTCGAGGTGGCCGATGTTTGTCTTCACCGACCCGACCGCGCAGTACTGCCGATCGCGTAGGTCAGCGCCGGAGCGGGCCACCTCGGCGGCACGGAAGGCACGTGTCAGCGCCGCGACCTCGATCGGGTCGCCCAACTCCGTCGCCGTGCCGTGGGCCTCGACGTAGGAGACGTCGGCCGGTGCGACGTCCGCGTCGGCGAGGGCGTCGGCCACCGCCGTCGACTGGCCGACCACGCTCGGCGCGGTGTAGCTGAACTTCGCGGCGCCGTCGTTGTTCATCGCCGAGCCGCGGATGACCGCGAGGACGTGGTCCCGGTCGGCGATCGCCTTACGCAGCGGCTTGAGCAGCACCGCAGCCGACCCGTCACCGAAGATGCCGCCCTGGGCCTTCGCGTCGAAGGTGCGGATGTGACCGTCTGGCGAGGCCATTCCACCCTCGACGTAGACGTGTCCGATCCGGTCCGGCACCCGGACACAGACACCACCGGCCACCGCCATCTCGCACTCGTTGCGACGCAGGCTCTGACAGGCCATGTGGATGGCGACGGCGGAGGTCGAGCAGAACGTCTGCACGGAGACGGCCGGTCCGGTCAGGTCCAACCGGTAGGCGACCACTGTGGTGAGCGCGTCCTTGTCGTTCCCGATGATCATTTCGTACGGGTCGACCCGCAACAACGTCTCGGGATCGTTGAACCTGTCGATCATGTACGTGCTGACGTTGTTGCCGGCGAAGATGCCGACCCGGCCCCGCTCGCCGGCGCGGCCGTACCCGGCCCCTTCCAGCGCCTCGTGTACGCATTCCAGGAAGATGCGCTGCTGCGGGTCGGCGACCGCCGCCTCCCGAGGGCTGTAGCCGAAGAACCCGGCGTCGAAGCCCTTGATGTCGTCGAGCACGGGCCGCACCCGAACATAGTCCGGATGGTTGGCGAAGATTTTGTGGTACCCCGAGTTCGCGATGTCCTCGTCGGTTATCTCGGCGAACGACTCCACACCGTTACGCAGGTTTTCCCACAGGGTGGGGACGTCGGGCGCGCCGGGGAACCGGCCCGCCATTCCAATCACGGCAATATCGTGGTTACGTAGCGGTTGTTCGTGCATCACATTCCCCAATCGCACCGCCTCGGCAGTCCGGTCGAGTTGATCCCGTCTGCCGTGGCGCGTCCACCCCTTCGCCGCTGACAGCAAGGTGCCGTCCATTAGTTGCCAGGCACACGCACTACGACAACGGGGCCGGGTGACCGACGATCGTGAGTCGACGGGACATGCGCGGATCCACCGGAGGGGAGCATCAATGGCCGTGACAGGCGTCGCCGGCGCCGGCGTGATGGGTGTCGGAGTGGCCCAGAACCTCGCTACGGCTGGTCACGAGGTAATTCTCATGGACGTCGACACCGGGGCGCTCGACCGCGCCCGGGCCGACATAACGCGCAACTGCCGATCGAGTCGACTGCTCGGCGGGCCGGCTGTCGATCCGGACGCGGTACTCGGCGCGATAACCTTCGGCGTCGGCGCCCCGGCGCTGGCCAAGGCCGAATTGGTCATCGAGAACATCGTCGAGGACTGGGCCACCAAGCGCACGCTGTACGGCGAGATGGACGAGATCTGCGGGCCGGGAACCATTTTCGTGGCGAACACCTCGGCGATCCCGATCACCCGGATCGGCGCCGCGACGAGGCGACCGGAAAAGGTCATCGGCGTGCACTTCATGAACCCGGTCCCGCACAAGGCCGTGGTGGAGTTGATCCCCGGGCTACTGACCAGCACCGACACAATCGATCGCACCCGTACCCTGCTCGCCGAGATGGGCAAGCGCCCGGTCGAGGTGAAGGACTCGTGCGGGTTCGTGTCCAACCGGGTGCTGATGCCCACCATCAATGAGGCCGCGTTCCTGGTGCACGAAGGCGTGGCCTCGGCCGCTGCGGTCGACGAGGTGTTCCGCGGCTGCTTCGGGCACCCGATGGGCCCGCTGGAGACCGCCGACCTGATCGGGGTCGACACGATCCTCTACAGCATCGAGGTGCTGTACGAGCACTTCGGTGATCCCAAGTACCGGCCCTGTCCGCTGCTGAAGCAGATGACCGACGCCGGCCTGCACGGCCGCAAGACCGGCCAGGGCTTCTACCCGTACTCGACGCCAGGAAGGTGACCAGAACCGTGGAAGACGCACACATCCACAAGGCACTGTTCGAGTTCATCGAGGGTCGCCACCCCGACATCCGGTTCGGTCCGGCGGACGACATCTTCGCACTCGGCTTCGTCAACTCGCTCTTCGCCATGGAGCTGGTGCTGTTCCTGGAGAGCACGTTCGAGTTCACGGTGCCGGTCGATGCCCTGCGGTTGGAGAACTTCCGTACCGTCGAGGCCATGGCCGCGCTGGTCAACAAGTACGCGGCCGCATGACCGTGACGGCGCCGGCCGTCGACGTCACGGCCGCTCGAGAGTTCGTCGATCGCCACGTCATCGGCGAGGCGGACGCCTGGGACCGGCAGGAACGGATTCCCGAGGCCGTCCTCGACGCCGTGTCGGCGGCCGGCATGTGGGCCCCGTTCCTCTCCCCCGAGGTGGGCGGATCCGGCCTCTCGTGGCGAGCGTTCGGGCAGCTGCACGAGGAGTTCGGCAGGGGCTGCTCATCGCTGCGTAGCCTGCTGACCGTCCATTCGATGGCGGCCTGGACGGTGATGCGGTGGGGGTCATCGGCACTACAGGCCGAATGGCTGCCCCGGTTCGCCACCGGCGAGGCGCTCGGGGCCGTCTGTATGACCGAGCCGCAGGCGGGCAGCGACACTGCCGGATTCGACACCCGCGCCACCCGCAGCGCCGACGGTTGGCGGTTGTCGGGTGTGAAGACCTGGATCACCGGAGCCCTCCGCGCGGACGTCTTCCTGGTGTACGCCCGTAACCGGCACGGGCTCGCCGCGTACCTGGTGCCGCGCGACAGCGCGGGACTGTCCGTCGAGCCGGTTCCGGACCCGCTCGGCACCCGGGCGAGCATGATCGGCACCGTTCGCCTGGACGACGTGCGGGTCGCCCCGGACGCCCTGGTGGGACCGGAGTCGTTCCTGTCCGGCGCGGTCCTCACCGGCATGCTGGACATTGGACGGCTCAGTGTGGCCGCCGGGTCTCTCGGCATCCTGCAGGGTTGCCTCGACGCCTGCGCGACCTACACCACCGAACGCACGGTCGGCGGTACCAGGCTGCGTGACCTGCAACTGATCCGAGCGAAGGTCTCCGACATGGTGACCGACGCGGCGGCGGCCCGGCTGCTGGTCACCCAGGCCGCGGAGCTCAAGGACGCGGGCGACCCCGAGACAATCATGGCGACCTGGATCGCGAAGTACTTCGCCTCGGTCGCCGCCGCCCGGCACGCCCGGGAAGCCGTCCAGGTCCACGGCGCGCACGGCATGAGCTCCCGGTTTCCGGTTGCCCGCCTTTACCGCGACGCCAAGGTCATGGAAATCATCGAAGGCAGCACCGAACTGCAACAGCTGACCATCGCCGACTCCGCGTACCAGAGGTGATACCGAATGACGATCGATGACGACAGCCGGCGCGGCCGGATCAAATGCGTGGTCTGGGACCTCGACAACACCCTGTGGGACGGGGTGCTGCTCGAGGGCGACGCCGGCGGCCTGCGCCCCGAGATGAAGACCGCGATCGACGCACTCGACGCCCGGGGCGTCCTGCAGTCCGTGGCGAGCAAGAACGATCCGGACACCGCCCTGGAGCGCCTGCGGGCGCTCGGCCTGGCGGACATGTTCGTGTACCCACAGATCGGGTGGAACGCGAAGTCCGAAGCGGTGGCGCACATCGCCAAGTCGCTCAACTTCGGCATCGACGCCATCGCCTTCGTCGACGACCAGGAGTTCGAACGTGCCGAGGTGGCGTACGCGCACCCCACGGTCTGGTGCCTCGACCCGGCCGAGGTGACCGCGGCGCTGGCCGCCCCGGAGATGAATCCGCGCTTCATCACCGAGGAGTCGCGCCAACGCCGGCAGCTGTACCTGAGCCAGATCGCGCGGGACGAGGACGAACGGGCCTACACCGGTACGAGTGCGGAGTTCCTCGCCTCACTCCAGATGACTTTCGTCATCCGCGAGGCGAGCCGTGACGACCTGCAACGAGCCGAGGAACTGACCGTCCGGACAAACCAACTCAACTCGACCGGACGGACGTACTCCTACGACGACCTCGACGCGCTGCGCAGCAGCCCGGACCACCTGGTGCTGGTCGCCGAACTCGAGGACCGGTTCGGTGCCTACGGCACGATCGGGCTGTCACTTGTGGAGCGGGGAGAGGAGTACTGGCACCTGCTGCTACTCCTGATGTCCTGCCGAACCATGTCCCGCGGGGTGGGCACCATCCTGCTGAACCACATCATGGCCCAGGCCCGGGACGCGGGAGTGCGGCTGCGTGCCGACTTCGTGGAGACCGGCCGCAACCGGATGATGCAGATCACCTACGCGTTCGCCGGGTTCGTCGAGGTGGCGCGCAGCGGATCGCAGGTGCTGCTGGAGTCCGACCTGACAAACGTGCAACCGCCGGCTCCGTACGTGAAGGTGGCGACGGTGGCCAACCGGTAACAGCCGATCCGGCGGCGTACGGCTCAGCCGGCGACGCGGGAGATCGGCAGCGTGGTGACGCGCAGCCGGCGCGGATCGATCATGCCGGCTGCGGTCGCCATGACACCGGCCTGGAATCGGCTGACCGCGTCGAGATCCGCCAGCATGCCGGCGATGTGCCGACGGCAGGTACGGACCGAGATGCCCAGACGTCGGGCGATCGCCTCGTCCGTGAAGCCGTTGGCGAGGAGCTCGACGATGCTCTGTTGCATGCTGTCGGCCGCATCGTGGTATCCGATTCCCACCGGCGAGTAGGCCTGCGCCGCGTCCCAGGTCGGTTCGGCCAGGTCGCGCAGCAACCGGACCGTGTCGGCATGCCGGATGACCACCCCGATCGGCCCGGCCGGCGACTCGTCGTGCAACAGGAACGCCACCTCGTCGTCGAAGACGATCAGCTGCTGCGGCAGTGGGCCGGTCGTACGGATCTCACCCCCACCGGCGACCAGATCCTTGAGCTGAGCCCGGACGCGCAGGTCGGAGCGGCGCACGTGGGACAGCAGCAGCCGGACGGACACACCCTGGCGGGCAAGCTCGATGGCGCGATCCAGTCCGAGCCAGCCCTCCGGACGGAAGCCGAGGATGTCGCGACGACACCGCTGTAGCGCGAGGTGCAGGTGCCCGGCCATCTCGTTGGCATCGTGCAGAGCCACGATTCCGCCGCCCGCCGCCGCCCCCGTCCGCAACCGGTCGTACTGGGGGCGGAACTCGTCGAGCTGAGCCCGGATGCGACTGATCTCGGCCCGGCGGCGGTGGATCTCGTCGCCGATCGGGGCGATGAGCGATGCGGCCGCCACCTCCGGGCTCACCGGCACGTACCGCACCCGCCCACCCTCGCGGTCCTCCCGCAACAGACGCAGCGTCAGCAGGTCGGCCAGCGCCCTGGCCAGGAGGGTGGGTGACAGCTCGAGTTCGGCACCGACCTGGTCCTGCTCGTCGGCCGCGATGCCGCCCTGGCGCACTGTGTACGAGTAGACGGCCATCGACTCGGCCTGGATACCGACGTCTGGTGATTCGGCGAGTCTGGTCATCACGACCGACCGGCGGCGGCTTCGGAGTCGATGAAGTCCGCCAGGGCGCGCACCGTCGAGTACTCAAGCACTGCGACGCCCGGTACGTTCACCCCGAACCGCTCCCGGATCCGCACCGCCAGTTGCACCGCCACCAGCGAATTGCCGCCGAGGTCGAAGAAGTCCTCGTCGAGGCCGAGGTTGCTGACCGCGAAGGCGTCCTCCCACAGCGGTAGCAGCGCCTCCTGGGTGGGTGTCTGCGGCGGGCTATCGGGCCGGTTCGCCGGTACCACCCGAGCCGCGGCGTTGGCGATCCGCCCGCTGCCGGCAGCGGAGATCATCGCGGCGAGGCGGGCCGCGATGCCGGCCAGCCGCTTCGTCTTGGCGGGAATCGACTCGACAGTCACCACGTACTGGTGCTCCGTCCGGCTGTCGAGCATGCGCCAGAGCAGGTCGAGGGCGTGTGCCGGCTCGATCAGCAGTTCCTCCCGACCCAACGACGGGCGGGCCGGTGTCGCCTCGCCGGTGTCGAGACCGGTGTGCACGGCTTCGATGTCGATCAGACGCACCGAGAAGCCTTCGATGCTCACCAACTCGCGGCCGTCGTCATCGATCAGCGACACGTCGTAGGACAGGATGCCGCTGGTGGCCGCAGCCGAGCGGCGGTTACGCACGTGGCTGTGAAAGCGCGGCGGCAGTTGGCCCCGGACGACGATCCGGTCGTAGGCGATCGGCAGGATGCTGCTCTCACCGCCCACCGCCTCTGGCACGTAGAGCGAACAGGCGGTCGCGCCGTCGAGCAGTGCCGGGTGCAGCTGGTAGGCGGAGGTGTCGTCGTCGACATCGGCGGGCAGTTCGAGGCGGGCGATCTGCTCCTGCGTACCGAGCCGTACATCCTCGACGCCCTGCCAGCGCGGTCCGAAGACCACCACGTTGTCCGGGCCGTCGAGGTCGGGCTTCCAGCGCAGGACGTCGCAGCGATCGATGATCGCCGGCACGTCGACGCGGGCGGGCTCGCCCGCGTCGATGGGCGCCGCGCTCGCGTCGGCGTGCCGTTCCCACTGGGCGCCGGCCTCCGAACGGCGCGAGGAGACGGTGAACTGGTAACCGCCCGAGCCGAGCGGAGTGCCGGAGACCCGCAGCTCGCGTGGGCCGTCGATGGGAATCGGCTGGCCGAAGATCACGTCCCGGACCTCGACCGAGTCGGCCCCGGTGCTGGCCCGGCAGGCCGCCACGATCATCTCGACGTACGACGTACCGGGGAAGACCGAGCGACCCGACATTTGGTGGTCGGTGAGCACCCAGTGGAAGTCCGGTCCGATCGCGTTGGAGTAGATGACGTCGGTGGTGTCGAGTACGCGCCGGCCCAGCAGCGGATGGACCACCTCACCCAGCCGTACCGCCGGCTCCGGCGGCCCGGCGGGAGTGTCCTTCAACTCCTCCGCGAGCATGCCGATGCCCTCCCAACCGCACCAGTTCACGGTCAGCGTGTGCATCCGACCGCCGGCTCTGGCCTGGGCGTAGGCGTCCATGAACGCGTTGCCGGCGCAGTAGTCGATCTGGCCGTACCCACCGGTGACCGCGATGATCGAGGAGAAGAGCACGAACAGGTCGACCTCGTCGCCGAGCAACCGGTCGAGGATGAGGGTGCCGTCCACCTTCGGAGACAGCACGGCGTCGGATTGCTCCCGGCTGCGCATCGAGCTGAGGCCACCGCCGGCGACCCCGGCGGCGTGGAAGACACCGTCGATGCGGCCGAAACGGTCCCGGGCCGCGTCGACGGCCACGCGCATGGCTGCCTCGTCACGCACGTCGGCCGCGACGGTGAGCACCTCACCGCCGAGGGCCTCGAGTTCGCGGACACCGCGGATGGCCGCGCTGATCTTGTCGGCACCGTGCTCGGCGAGGTAGTCGTCCCAGGTGTCGCGCTGCGGCAGCCTCGTTCGTGCGGTGAGCACGAGCCGGGCGGACACGGTCCGGGCGAGCTCCTGCGCCACCCGCAGACCGATGTCGCCGAGCCCACCGGTGACCAGGTAGACACCCCGTCGGCGGAGCAGGTAGGGGACCGCCACCGGCTCCTCGGGCAGCTTCGCGGGCTCGAAGCCGGCGATCCAGCGCCGGTCTCCCCGGTACGCCACCACGCGGTCGGCGACCGGCGCCGTCACCTCCTCGAGCAGCGTCTCGACGCCGGTGGTCGCGGACAGGTCGATGAGCTGGCACGCGAGTTCGTTGGTCTCGATCGGGATCACCCGGGTGGGACCCAACAGCAGGGCCTTCGCCGGCTCGATCCGCTCGGTGCCGGAGACGTCGGCCGAGCCCGTCGTGGCGATGCGCAGCCGTACCTCGTGGCCCGGCCAACGGGTGACCATCGCCTGCGACAGGTAGAGCAGGCTGTAGTAGCCCGCATCGCGGACGAGGTCGACCTCGCTCTGGTCGAGAGCCGCACCGGTCGCCGCGTGCGCAGTCCAGCCGTGCAGCACCGACGCCGGCCGCCCGCCGCCGACCTCCATCGCCGCGCACAGCTCGTCGTAGTCGCCGCGGTGCGCGACGCGGATCTGGAAGCGACCGTCACCGAGGTCGGCGAAGCCGTCGCCGGCCACGACCCGGACGACCGTCTCGCCCCGGGTGGCCAGGCGGTCGGCGACCTTCTCGACGATGCCACTGCCGGTGGTGAAGACCAGCCACGGGCCGCCCGGCGACCGGGCCGGCTGCGACGCCAGACGGGCCTGCCGCCAGGCGGGCACGATGGTGATGTCCTCCCCTTCGGCCGGCGGTTCCGCCTCGACCTGCTCCGCCTTGTCGAGAGTGCGGTCGACGCTGTCGATCCAGTAGCGGGTCCGCTCGTACGGGTACGTCGGTAGCGCGACCCGGCGGCGGCGCTCGCCGGCGTGCAGCGCGGCCCAGTCGATCGTGGCGCCAGCCGCCCAGAGCTGCCCGAGCGCCTGCGCCAGGCTCTGCCCGTCCGGCTGGTTGCCGCCGACCCGCCCGAGGGAGGGGATCGTGGCTGTGGACTTCGCGACCGTTTGCCTGGCGAGCTGGGTGAGGCTGCGGCCCGGTCCGACCTCGAGCAGCACCGCGCCGGTCTCCGCCGCGGTCTGGCAGGCCTGCGCGAAGCGCACCGGCTGGCGCAGGTGGTCGGCCCAGTAGCCGGGATCGGTGGCCTGCTCGTCGGTGATCCAGGTGCCGGTCAGGGTGGAGATGAAGCGGCGGGTCGGCGGCTGTAGCCCGGCATCGGCCGCAGCCGCCCGCATCTGCCCGACGATCGGGTCGAGCATGGCCGAGTGGAAGGCGTGCGAGGTGCGCAGCATGGTGCCCTGGACGCCGGTCCGGGTGAGCAGGTCGTGCAGGGCCGCGATGGCCTCGGTCGGCCCGCCGACGACGGTTGCCTGGGGCGCGTTGACCGCGGCGAGGCTGATCTCGTCCGTCAGCACCGGCTCGATGTCCCGCTCGGCCAGCGGCAGCGCGAGCATCGCACCGGCCGGCATCGACTGGATCAGCCGACCGCGGGTGGCGACCAGCTCCAGGGCGACCGGAAGGGGGAACACCCCGGCGAGGCAGGCGGCCACGTACTCGCCGATGGAGTGGCCGACCATCGCCACCGGTTCGACACCCCAGCTCATCCACAGCCGCGCGAGTGCGTACTCGATCACGAAGAGGGCGGGCTGGGTGATGCTGGTCTGCCGCAACCGCTCGGCCAACTCCTGCTCAGCACCGGCGGCACGAGCGCTGAACAGCACGTCGCGCAGATCGAGACCGAGGTGGGGCACGAGGAGTTCCGCGCACTCGTCGATGGTGTCGCGGACCACCCGCTCGGTCCGGTAGGCCTCCTCGGCCATGTCGACGAACTGGGCGCCCTGTCCCGGGAAGAGGAAGGCAACCGGAGTCGGCTGCTTCGGTTTCACAGTGCTGCTCTCGCCCACGGCGAGGCCGACCACCGCGCTGTCCACATCGCTACAGACCGTCGCCGCCCGATGGCCCAGCTCCGGCCGCCCCACCTGCAGCGTGTACGCGACATCGGCGAGTGACTTCTCTGGATGGTCCTTGAGGTAACCCGCCAGCTCGGCGCCCATCGTCGTCAGTGCGGCCGGCGTCTTGGCCGAGAGCGGGAGCACCTGCCAGGTGCGACCCTCGTCGGTCGGCGGCAGCGCCTCGGCCTCCTCGAGAATGACGTGGGCGTTGGTCCCGCCGATGCCGAACGAGCTGACTCCGGCCCGCTTCGGGCCGTCGACGCGCGGCCAGCTGCGCTGTTTGCGAACCACGTGGAACGGCGTCTCCGCAAAGTTGATCTGCGGATTCGGCCGCTGGTAGTGCAGCGTCGCGGGTAACTTGCCGTGCTGCATGGCCAGCACCGTCTTGATCAGGGCCGGTGCGCCAGCGGCCGCGCCCAGGTGCCCGATGTTGGTCTTCACGCTACCGATCGGGATCTGCTGGGCGCCGACGGCGCCGGCCTGCCGGTACGCCGCCGAGAGTGCGGCCACCTCGATGGGGTCACCGAGCGCGGTGCCGGTGCCGTGCGCCTCGATGTAGCCGATCGAGTCCGGCGGGACGTTGGCGGCGTGCAGCGCCCGCCGGACGACAGCGGTCTGGCCGTCCACACCGGGAGCGCTGAAGCTGGCTCGACGGGCGCCGTCGTTGTTGATGGCGGAACCGATGATCGTCGCGTACACGGTGTCGCCGTCGGCGACCGCCTCCTCGTACCGCTTGAGCACGAGGACGCCGGCCCCGTGGCCGAAGTTGGTCCCGGAGGCGTCCGCGTCGAAGGCACGGATGTGCCCGTCGCGCGAGTAGATGCTGTTCTCCGCCCACATGTGCCCGCGTTGGTTCGGGACCCGGATGTTGACCCCGCCCGCCACCGCCATCGCGCACTCGTCGTCGGCCAGCGCCTTGCAGGCCATGTGCACAGCGACCAGAGCGGTGGAACAGGCGGTGGTCACCGACACGGCCGGGCCGGTCAGGCCGAGTGCGTAGGCGACGCGGGTGGCGATGTAGTCGGAGGCATTGTTGATCTCGATGGTCAGATCGCCGACCGTGGCCCGTACGGACGGGTCCTCGTAGACGTACTCGTTGCTGTACGTGTTCGGGGCGCCACCGCCGAACACACCGATCGACGGGTGGCGGGCCGGGTCGTACCCGGCGTGCTGCAGGGCGGTGTGGCAGACCTCGAGAAAGACCCGCTGCTGGGGATCGGCCACCTGAGCCTCGCGTGTGTGGTACCCGAAGTAGCGCGCGTCGAAGGTCGCGATGTCATCCAGCAACGGTGCGAGTCGCACGTAGTTCGGGTTGGCGATGACCGAATCGGAGACACCGGCGGCACGGAGCTGGTCCTCGCTGATCTCGGTGAGAGATTCCACGCCGTTGACCAGGTTCGTCCAAAATTCGTCGATGTCGTCTGCACCTGGAAAACGGCCGGCCATTCCGACGATCGCAATGCGTCGGCCATTCGTCGTGGAGACATCCTCTGCTGCGCTCACCGGCACGGCTCCTCTCGCGGGTCGGAGCGAGACTAAGCCGAACCCTGTCGACGCGGGTACATCCGTTTTTGGTGACTCGTGCCCCGCCGGGTAATACCGGCCATGCGATCTACCGCTGCTAGACGTGGATGGTGCGTTCGATGGACAGCCAAGTAGGACTACCCATCGCAGGAGTGGATCAGTTTAGGCTCGGGCCGTTCTAATGGGCGTGCGAGGGAGCAGGCATGTCGGACGTTGCCAACGACGACCACATCGCGATTGTCGGTATGGCGTGCCGGTTCCCCGGTGCTAACTCACCTGACGAATATTGGGAGAATCTCGCAAAGGGCGTCGGGTCGGTCACCTGGCTGACCGACGAGGAACTCGCTGCCAGCGGAGTCTCCGCGCGGGAGTACCGGCATCCGCACTACGTCAATGCCGCGTACCTCATGGACGACATGGAGGGCTTCGACGCCCGGTTCTTCGGATACACCCCGCGCGAGGCCGAAGTGGCCGACCCGCAGAACCGCTGGTTCCTGGAAATGTGCCACGCGGCCATCGAGGACAGCGGGTACGACCCGACCCGCATCGACGGGCTCGTCGGCGTGGTCGGCGGCACCGCGCACAACGGCTACGGCGAACACCACGTCAAGAGGAACTCGGCGCTCAACACCACAGTCGGCACGATGGCCATCGATGTCGGCAACCGCTCCGACTACCTGGCCACCACCGTGTCGTACCGGCTGGGCTTCCAGGGGCCCAGCATCAACGTGCAGACCGCCTGTTCGACGGCCCTGCTCGCGATCCACACGGCGAGCCAGATGTTACGCAACGGGGAGTGCGACTACGCCCTGGCCGGCGGGGTGGAGGTGGAGCTGCCGTACCGGGCCGGCCAGATGTGGGTCGAGGGAAGCATCTACACCCGCGACGGACACATCCGACCGTTCGACGCGGACGCCTCCGGCACCATGTTCAGCACCGGCGTCGGCGTCGTCGCGCTCAAACGGCTCACCGACGCGATAAACGATGGCGACCACGTCCACGCGGTGTTGCGCGGTTCCGCGGTCAACAACGACGGTGGCAACCGGGCCGGCTTCACCGCCCCGGGCGTCGAGGGTCAGGCGCAGCTCGTCGTCGAGGCCCTGGCGGTCGCCGAGGTGCACCCGGACAGCATCGGTTTCGTCGAGGCGCACGCGACCGGCACCCTGGTCGGCGACCCGATCGAGGTGGCCGGGTTGACCCGGGCGTACCGGGCGGCCGGCGCCAGCGGGGTCGGGACGATCCCGATCGGCTCGGTGAAGGGAAACATCGGCCACCTCGGGCCGGCCTCCGGCATGGCCGGGCTCATCAAGGTCTGCCTCGCGATGCGCCACGGTGCCATCCCACCCACCATCAACTTCTCCCGTCCCAACCCCAACCTCGACCTTGAGAACAGCCCGTTCTACGTGGTGTCCGAGCTGACGCCGTGGCCGCAGGGCGAGACACCGCGCCGCGCGGGGGTGAGCTCGTTCGGCATCGGCGGCACCAACGTCCACGTCATCGTCGAGGAGCCGCCGGCCAGCGCGAACCGCCCCCGGCCGGGTCCTGCCTCCCGCCGCTGGCACACCGTGCCGGTGTCCGCCAAGACCGCTGCCGCCTGCGAGGCGGGCGCCCGGGCGCTCGGCGCCGCACTCGCCGGCCCGGCCGGTGGGTACGAACTGGGCGACGTCGCGTACACCGCGCAGGTCGGGCGGACCGCGTTCCCGCACCGCGTGGCCGTTGCGGCGTCCGGAGCCGTGGACGCCAGCGAAGCCCTCACCACGCCGAGCCGGCACATCAAGGGAAAGGCGGTGCCGCGCCGGATCGCGATGATGTTTCCGGGCCAGGGCACCCAGTACCCCAACATGACCCGCGACCTGTACGACACCGAGCCGGCGTACCGGGCCGCGTTGGACGAGTGCGCGACTCTGCTGCTCCCGCACCTCGACGACGTCGACCTCCGTGAGCTGTTGTTCTGCTCGGCGACCGACGTCGAGGCCGCGGCGACGCGACTGCGCGAGACCCGGTACAGCCAACCCGCGCTGTTCGCCGTGGAGTATGCGTTGGCGACACTGCTCGGTGCCGCCGGGATCACGCCGGCACGGATGATCGGCCACTCCGTCGGCGAGTACGTCGCGGCCTGCCTCGCCGGGGTGTTCACGCTGGCCGACGCCCTGGCCGTGGTGGCCGCGCGGGGACGCCTGATGCAGGCGATGGCACCCGGTGCGATGCTCGCGGTGGACGGTCCAGCCTTCGTCATCGGGCAGTTCCTGTCCGGCGACGTGGAGGTGGCGGCAGTCAACGGCCCGCGCGCCACAGTCGTCGCCGGGACGGTCGAGGCGGTGGCCAAGAGTCGCGAGACGCTCGACGCCAACCACATCGCCTACACCGCGTTGGTCACCTCGCACGCCTTCCACACCCAGCTGATGGAGCCGTGTCTCGAGGAGTTCACAGCTGTCGTCGCCGGGGTGCCCCGGTCGGCGCCGCAGGTGCCGTTCGTGTCGAACGTGACCGGCACCTGGATCACCGACGCGGAGGCGACAGATCCGGCCTACTGGGCCCGGCACCTGCGCTCGACGGTGATGTTCGCGGACGGCATCACCACAGTCGCCGCCGACGACGACACGTTGCTGGTGGAGGTGGGACCGGGCGACACCCTGTCCCGGCTCGCCCGTCAGTCGGTGGCGCGCAGGGCGGTCCCGATGGTCGCCACGACACGTCATCCGTTGCGCAACGTGCCGGACGACAGGGTGTTCGCCGAGGCGTTGGCGGGGATCTGGTGCCGTGGCGGCGACGTCGACTGGGCACTGTGGAGCACCGGCCGCCGGGTGCCGCTGCCGGGGTACCGGTTCGAGCGGCAGCCGTACTTCGTGGAGCCGGACCCGGCGCTGCCAGCGGCGCAGGCGGGACCCGAGGAGGAGGCCGGCTGGCCGCTGCCCGCCGACCGCTGCTCCTTCGTCCCGATCTGGCGCGAGGCGCCGCACTCGGAGCCGCCGAGTGATCTCACCGGCCGGCACGTCCTGGTCTTCGACAGCGGCCACCCCGTGGTCGCGGCGCTCACCGCGAACCTCACCCGCGCCGGCGCGGTGGTAACCGTCGCGCGCCCGGGCGGGACCTTCAACCGGGTCGGCGACCGGGAGTTCCAGCTGCGGCCGGGGGACGCCGGGGACATGAGCGAACTGTTCACGGCCCTCTCCAGCGATCCGCCCGTGGACGTGGTCCACGCGCTGAACCTCACCGAGCCGGCGCCGGACACCATCGGCGTGGACGCGATCGGTGCGGGCCAGCGCGACGGCTTCTCCGATCTGCTGCATCTGGGCCAACAACTGGCAATCCTCGGCACCCCCGCCCGGGTCCACGTCCTCTCCAGCAACATGCAGGAGATCTCCGGCGCGGAACGGCTGGAGCCGGCCAAGGCACTGCTGCTCGGCCCGGTCCTGTTGATGCAGCGCGAGGTCGTCGAGGTCACCGCCCGCAGCGTGGACATCGCGCTGCCCTCGGAGCTGCCGGCCGCCGCGCTCGCCCGCCAACTGAGCACCGAGATCGCCACCCCGAGCCCGCAGGCGCAGGTCGGCTGGCGCGGTCGCAAGCGCTGGCGCCTGGACTACCAGATGGAGCCGATGGACACGCCGCCGCGCGCTCAGGATGCCGGCGGGGTGTACGTGATCACTGGGGGCCTCGGCGCACTCGGGCTGATCACCGTTGCGGAGCTGGCCGACGGCAGCGCGCACACCGTCGTACTGCTCGGCCGCTCCCCCGTGCCGGACCGGGCGGATTGGCCGGCCCTCATCGCCAGCCCGGAGACCGGCGCGCAGCTGCGCACCACGTTGTCCCGTCTGCGCGCGGTGGAGGAGCGCGGCATCACCGTGGTGCCGCTGCGCTGCGACGTCGTCGACGACGCCTCGCTCGCGGCGGCGGTGGCGAGGGTGCACGAGAGGTACGGCCGGATCCGTGGGGTGTTCCACTCCGCCGGTGTGGCCGGCGGCGCGATGATGGCGGTACGGACCGACGCCGACGCGGCCGCCGTGCTCGCCCCCAAGGTGAACGGGACCTTGAACCTGTACCGGCAGCTCGGTGACGAGGTCGACTTCTTCGTCGTGTACTCCTCGTTGACCGCCGCGACCGGGACCTTCGGGCAGGTCGACTACTGCGCGGCGAACAACTTCCTCGACGCCTTCGCCCGATGGGCCGCACAGCGTGACCGGCCCGTCTACTCCATCGGCTGGACCCAGTGGACCGAGTCCGGCATGTCCGCCGACTCCGAGGCCGCCGCACCGCAGGCGTTCCGTGAGTTGCAGACCGGTGCCCGCTCGGAGCCCGCCGCCCATCCCCTGCTGGATCGTCGCATCCTCGCCCCCGGCGAGGTGGTCGCGTTCAGTACGACGCTCACGCCGGGCAGCCACTGGATCGCCAGCGAACACCGGTTGGGCGACCGGGAGGTCGTCGTCGGGACCGGCCTGCTCGAGATGGTCGACGGCGCGTACCGCGAGGGCGTCGGCGGCGTTCCGGAGATCCGTGACGTCATCTTCCTCGGCCCGGTAGGGGTCACCGAACCCACCGAGATCCGCATCGAGCTGCGCCCGGACGGCGCGGGACATGATGTCGTGGTCACCGCGGCCACCACGGGCCCGGACGGTCCGGTCCGGACCGAGCGACTGCGCTGCCAGGCCCGCCCGTACCAGGCCGAGCAGGTGCCGGTGCACGATCTCGAGGCGATCAGGTCCCGTTGTTCCCGGTTCACAGTGACGGCCGAGGAGCTGCGGTCCGCGGGCGGCATGATCGACCATGGCCCGCGCTGGGCCGGCAACATCAAGGGCACCTCGGTGGGTGACCGCGAGGAGCTTTCCCGGGTGGAGATGGCCGAGCAGTACTGGCCCGAGTGCGGGCAGTTGCGCCTGCACCCGGCGCTGCTGGACACCGCGGTCGCCGAGGCGAACTACGCCGAGGACCGGTTGCAGGCCGGGGAGAACTACCTGCCGTTGGGCTACGGCCGCATCCGGGCGCACGAGCCGTTACCGCCACGCTTCTGGGTGCACATCCGCCATCTCGGTGAACCCGGGGCCGAGATCGACCGAATGACCACGATCCTCATGCACGACGACGGCCAGGAGATCGCGCGAATCGACGAGTACGCCGAGCGTCGGGTCGATCCGGCCGCGATCCGCGCGGCGGTGCAGGGGGCGGACGTCCCCGTGGCGGCGGCACCGCACGCGCAGACAGTTCAGGATGTGAGCATCACCCCGGAACTGGGCCGCGATGTGCTGCGCCGAATCCTGCACTGGCGCCCGGCGCCGCACCTGCTCGTGGTGCCCGAGGGCATCCACCGCAATCTGCGCCGCACGCAGGCGATCACCATGGACCTGGTCCAGCGCGAGCTGGTCGGTGCCCGGCTCACCGGCACGTCCGCGGCGCAGGACCGACTCGTCGAGACCGATTACGTCGGGCCCGAGACGGACCTACAGCGCAAGCTGGCGGACCTGTGGGGTGCCGCGCTCGGGATCGCGCAGATCGGCATCGACGACGCCTTCCTCGAACTCGGCGGGAACTCGCTGGTCGCGGTGCAGCTGGCGTCGCGGATGCGGGACACGCTCGGGGTGGAGCTGCCCATCGCCATCCTGTTCGACCATCCCACGGTCCGGTCCCTTGCGGGTTTCCTGGGGAGCGCCGCGTGAACGAGACCGACACCGCGTCGCTCGCTCCCTGGATCCAGTACGCGCAGCCGGTACCCGGGGTCCGGCTGGTGCTGCTCTGCATCCCGCACGCGGGTGGATCGGCTTCCAGCTTCCGAGACTGGACGACAAAGCTCGCCAGCCGGGGCATCGAGGTCTGGCCGGTCCAGTTGCCGGGACGGGAGACGCGGTACAACGAACCGCTCCTGACCGACCTTGGCGGGATGGTCAAGGCACTCTCCGATGTCGTCCTGCCGCAACTACGCGACCGGCCGTACGCGGTGTTCGGGCACAGCGCCGGCTCGGTCATGGCGTACGCGTTCGCCCGGCACGCCGTGGCGCACGGACAGCCGCCTCCCCGGCACCTGTTCGTCAGCGCGTGCCGACCGCCCCAGCACCCGGATCCGGACTTCCCGATCCACCTGCTCCCCGACGACCGGTTACTCGACCGCCTGGTCGGATACGGGCGGATGCCCATGGAGGTGCTGCGCTACCCGGATCTCACCAAGTCGATGATCAACACCGCCCGGGCCGACCTGCAGCTGGTCGAGACCTACCCGTGGCCTGACGACCCGGCGCTCGACTGCCCGGTCACCGCGCTGGGCGGCCTTGAGGACGTGGACGTTCCGGTGCATCTCCTGCCGGACTGGCGAGTGATCAGCCGGCGCCGGACCGAATCCCACACCGTGCCGGGTGGGCACTTCCCGGAGGCCGCCGGCCAGCAACGGATCCTTGAGGTGGTGCGCCGTGCCCTCAGCGAGTACTGACGTCGGTGGCCGGCAGGCACCGGCGCTGAGCAGTCGGGCACCCACGGTGCCCGCTGTGGAACTCGTGGACCTCACCAAGTTCTATCCGAAACGGCGCGCCACCGACGGCTCCCCGATCGCCTCGGTCGACCACGTCAACCTGACGATCGACGCGGGCCAGGTGTACGGCCTGCTCGGCCCGAACGGCGCGGGCAAGTCGACGACGATCCGCATGATCGCCACGCTGCTCGAGCCGACCTCCGGTCAGGTCCGGGTCGGTGGGCTCGACACCCGCACCCACGAGCGGGAGATCCGGGCGATGTTGGGCGTCGCCCTGGGCGGTGAACGCAGCGTCTACTGGAAGCTGACCGCCAGGCAGAACCTGGAGTACTTCGCGGCCCTGCACGGTCACTCCCGGCGCCGGTCGCAGCGGCGCATCATCGAGGTGCTCGACCAGATGGAGCTCGCGGACCGGGCCGACGACCACATCGAGACCTGGTCCACCGGCATGCGTCAACGCCTGGTGATGGCCCGGGCCCTGCTGAACCACCCGCAGGTGCTCCTGCTCGACGAACCGTCAAGCGGCCTCGACCCTCATGCCAGCCAGAACATGCACGAGCGCATCGTCGCGTTGAAGGACATGGGCCACACGATCCTGCTCACCACGCACGACATGGCCGAGGCCGACTCGCTCTCCGACCGGCTCGGCATCATCGATGGCGGCAAGCTCGTCGGTGAGGGCACGTCGGCGCAGCTCAAGCGATCGGTCGGGGTCACCACCATCGCGCACGCCCGGATCATCGCGCGCTCCAGTGCGGACGTGGACAACCTGGTGCTCGATCTGGCCGGTGCCGCCACCACCACTGTCGAGTCGGAGGGCCAGGACGGCTACACCCTGACCCTGCGCGGCGACCTCGGCGACGAACTCATCCCGACGTTCATCTCCGCCGCGCTCCGGCACGGGGTCACCGTGCTGCGGCTGGAGAACGAGCCGGTGAGCCTCAAGGACGTGTTCCTCGCCCTCACCGGGAGGAGGCTCTCCGCTGAACCGGATCCGAGCTGACGTCATCGCGTTCACCGCCACCGCTCGCAAGGAGTGGCAGGTGATGATGCGGTACAGGAGCAACTTCCTGCTGCTGCTCGCCGAGACGGTCCTCATGCCGATCGCCTACTGGGCGCAGGCGGCGGGCTTCGAGGGCGGCGACCCGAACGCTGCCGACGCCTTCGCCCAACGGTCCGGCACCTCCAGCGTCGCCGGCTTCATCTACCTCGGCTGGGCCGTTTACATGTGGATGACCGAGGTGGTCTGGGGTCCGGGCTCGGCGCTGCGCAAGGAGCGGATGCAGGGCTCGTTGGAGAGCCTCGTGCTCACCCCGGTCTCCGGTTTCACGCTGCTGTTCGGGCCGGCCGCCACCCAACTGTTCCCCGCCGCGCTGGTGTTCACGGCGGTCGGACTCATGATGCGCTTCGCCTTCGGCGTTCCGCTGGACGCCGGCCAGATCGTGGGTGGCGTGCTGGTGGTGCTCGCGTCGGTCCCGGTGCTGTTCGCGCTGGGCGCTGTGGTCGGGGTTTCCGTCATGCGGATACGGGACTCCGCCGGAGTGAACTCCTCCGTCCGCGGTCTGGTGGGCATCCTCTGCGGGATCACCTATCCCGTCGCGGTACTGCCCGAGTGGGTGCGTCCGGTCAGCGAGGCCATCCCGATCACACACGTGCTCGACGCGCTGCGGTTCGCGGTGCTCAACCACGGTGGCATCGCCGAGTTGTGGCGGCGGGCACTCGTCCTGCTGTTGTTCGCCCTGGTGATCGGCACTGTCGCCATGGTGATGTTCCGGCTGACCATGATCAGCGTGCGCCGGACCGGCCGATTGGGGCAGTTTTGATCCGCGAAGCCGTCGCTGTCGTGGTGCGGGAGTGGCAGGTCCAGCGCCGCTACCCCATCAGCATGGTCAATCTCGTGCTGTTCACCCCGCTCTACCGACTCGCCCTGCCAACGCTGCTGCTCGGTGCGACGTTCACGGTGGGTGGCACCTCCCTGGGGCTGTCCCGGATGACCGGGACGACCGACCTGGCCGGCTGGATCGGGCTCGGCGTGCTCTCCGCCTCACTGCTGGTCGGAGCGGTCACCAGTGTCTTCTCGACGCTCGACGCCGACCGGTCCACCGGGGTGATCGAGCACTCCTGGTGCTCGCCCGCCCCCCGCGAGGCGTACGTGGTCGGCGCTGTGCTGACCGGATCCATGTTCGCCTCGGCGGCCAGTCTGGTGCTGCTGGCGTTCGCGGTGATCGGATTGGGTGCGTCGTTGTCCGCCCTCGGATCGTTGCTGTCACTACCCGTCCTCGCCGTCATGATCGTCGGCAACTGCGGGTTCGGCTACCTGGTCGCGGCGGCGCTGCTCGCGATGCGGCGGGCGGAGGCCCTGGTCGAGGTGACCGCGATGGTGGCCATGCTCTTCTCCGGGGTGTCGTTCCCGCTCACCCTGCTGCCCGGCGTCAGCCGTTGGCCGACCTACCTGTTGCCGGGCACCTGGGGCTTGGACCTGACCCGTCATCTGACGATGAATACGCTCCCGTTGGTACCGCTGCCGGTGGAGGTCATCGCGCTGGTACTGACCTCGACCGGCTGGCTGCTCGTGGGCCGGCGCGTATTCATCCGCACCGAACGGCGACTACGCGTCACCGGCTCTCTCGCACAGTTCTGATCCGACGAGGGGAACGAGATACCGATGAAACACGCACAACGGCCCGTGGTGCTCTCGGCCCGGTCCGGGCCCGCCGACGAGCAGACCGGCCGGGCGCGGATCGCCGAGGAACTGGGCGTTGACCAGATCTGGATCGAGCAGCAGCCCGACCAGCGGGATTCGACAATCGTCGCGGCCAACTACCTGCACCATGCGCCGTCCGCCGCGGTCGGCACCTCGGTGCTACCGGTCTACACCCGAAACCCGGTGACCACCGCCCAGGCCGCGCTCACCCTCGCCGACTTCTCCGGTGGCCGGTTCATGCTCGGCCTGGGCTTCAGCCACCAGTTCGTCAACGAGTACGTCCTGGGTTGCCAGCAGGGGCCACCGATCGCGGTGATGCGGGAGTACCTGAAGATCGTCAAGGGCATGATGCACCAGGGCTCCGTCATGTTCGAAGGCAAGTACTTCACCGCCCACGCGAACTACCTCGGCTTCCGCCACCCCGTACCGCTCTATCTGGCCGCGTTGCGACCGCAGATGATCCGGCTGGCGGTCACCGAGTGCGATGGCATCGTGCTGTGGCTGTGCAGTCACCGGTTCGTGCGTGAACACATCACACCCATGGTCGAGCGGGTCTGTGCCGAGGTCGGCAAGGACCCCGACGAGTTCAAAGTCATCACCATCCTGCCGACGTACACGGGAAAAACCCATGCGAAGAGCACGTTCGAACAGTTCTGTCAGACCGTCAAGGCGTACCGGCTGATCCCCTATTACCGCTACGTCCTGGAGGCGCACGGCACCATCGAACCGGAACAGCTCTGCCTCATCGGCTCCGAGGAGCACATCCGCGAACGCATGGCCGAGTTCCGCGACGCCGGTTGCACACCGATCCCCTCGCCGCTCGGCGCCACCTACGAGGAGTTCGCCGAGGACGTGCTCGCCGCCTACGGGCCGAAGCCCAGCTGAGCCCGATGCTGCACCACTGGTTCCTCGACAGCGTCCGCAAGACCCCGGACGCGATCGCGCTCGTCGTGGGCTCCGCCGACTACACCTACGCGGACCTGGACGCGGTGTCGCGCGGCATCGGCCACCGGCTGCGGCAGGTGGCCGAGCGCCCCCGGGTGGGCCTACTCGCGTCCCGCTCGGCCGCGGCCTACGGGGGATATCTGGCAGCATTGCGCAGCGGCGGCGTCGCCGTACCGATGAACGATGCCAACCCGCCCGAGCGGCTGGCACAGCTCACCCGGGCCGCGGGGCTCGACGTGGTGGTTGTCGACCGCGACCAGGACGCGTCGTTCGCCGGCGCCGTCCCGGTCGTCCGGATCGGTGCGCAGTCGGTCGCCGGATTCTGTGCCACCGACGCCGGTCCGGACGATGTCGACCACCTCGACGGCACCCCGGACGACCTGGCCTACCTGCTGTTCACCTCCGGCTCGACCGGCGTGCCCAAGGGCGTACCCATCCGGCACCGCAACCTCGACGAGTTCGTCAGCTACAACATCGCACGCTACGACGTGGGGCCGGGATCGCGGCTGTCCGCGACCTTCCACCTGACGTTCGACCCGTCGGTGTTCGACATGTTCGTCGCCTGGGGGGCCGGCGCGACGCTCGTGTCCCCGTCCCAACAGGACCTCTTCGACCCGGCCGCGTTCGTGAACCGGCACCGGATCACCCACTGGTACTCGGTGCCGTCGATGATCTCCACCGGGTACGCGGCGGGGTTGCTGCCCGCCGGATGCATGCCGGAGCTGCGCTGGAGCCTGTTCTGCGGTGAACAGATCACCCTTGACCAGGCGGCCCAGTGGATGGACGCGGCACCGCACAGCACGCTCGAGAACGTCTACGGACCTACCGAGTTGACCGTGACCGTGGCCGCCTACCGGCTACCGGCCGAGCGGGCGGCCTGGCCGCAGACCGTCAACGGCACGATTCCGATCGGGGCCATCTACCCCCACCTCGAGCACCGGGTCGACCCGGAGACCGGTGAGTTGCAGGTGCGCGGGCCGCAGCGGTTCGGGGGATATCTGGACCCGGCGGACAACGTGGGGCGTTTCGTGCCGTCGCCGACCACCACCGACGGGGTGCCCGGCCCGGACGCCTGGTACCGCACCGGCGACCGGGTCGGCCGGCACGACGGGCAGTTCGTCCACCTGGGCCGGATCGACCATCAGGTGAAAGTCTTCGGCCAACGCGTGGAGCTGCCCGAGATCGAGCATGCGATGCGCACCTGGGCCGGCGTGACCGACGCGGTGGTGGTACTCGTCGACGTCGCGGGCGGGCGGGAACTCGCCGCCGTCTACACCGGCCCGGAGGTGGCCGCCCGCGAGCTGCGCGGCCGACTCCGGCCGCACCTACCGCTCGCGCTGATCCCGAAGCGGTACCTGCGGGTGGACCTCCTGCCCCTCAACGACCGCGGCAAGACCGACCGGTTGGCCTGCCGCGACCTGCTCACCGCGAACCCGGCTTAGCGTCCCCGGTCGGTCGGCGCCGACGCGGGCCGGCCGGGCGCCGCCCGGATCAGCCACGGTCGACAACGGCGATCCGCAGTTCGCTGGTGCAGCGCTCGCCCGCGTCGCCGGACGGCAGCCAGACCTCGTCCGGGCCGGGGTACATCTCGGTGACGGTGACGGCCGAGTCCGGTGCGGTGCGGGCCGCCGCACGCACCGACGCCGCGATCATCGAGATCAGCAGTGGGCTGGTCAGGTCGACGTAGTACGGCTTCGCCTGCCCGGCCACCCGGACGAAGACGTAGCGGGGCAGCCCGAGCGCATCCGCCCAGCGCCGGACGGCCCGGTAGCGGTCGGCTTCGTCACGCAGCCCCGCCCAGCTCACCTCGGCGACCGGGACGGTCCACTGCTCGCGGCTGACCACCAGTCGGTCGATCGCTATGCGGGGGCGGTGCGCGGCCGCCGCGAACGGGTGGAAGAGCTGCCCGACGCCGTCCAACAGGAAGTCGCCGAGCACCGCCAGCGGATGCCAGAACCGGCCGTCCTCGGCCTCCACCCAGAGGTCGTCGTGTCGATCCCGGACCAGGCTGAGGGCCGAGATCGGCACCCCCGCCGGCACCCCGTCACGGGGCGGCTCCGCGGCGAAGCGCAGGTACTCGTAGGCGTCACTGGCCAGGTAGGGCGGCGGGTAGGACCGCCCGCTGACCATCGGCCAGCTCGCCGGGAAGATCGGAACGAGACCGGGCACCCGACGGGCGTCCTCGGTGGCCATCGCCCGCGCCCGCGCGGGATCAGGGTGCGACAACATGAACACGCCCTGGTTGAGGCTGTTCTGCCCGGAGTGCAACTCGCCGAGCACCCATTCGTACTCGCCACGGGACACCGCCTCGACGTCGGAGGCGGCGATCATCACGTCGGGGCAGTGGAACCGGCCGGACAGCCACTGCGCGGGCGGCGCGGCGAACCGTTGCCGCACGGCGGCGGCGATGTCGACGGCCGCCGCCCGATGACGCGACACACCGTCGGGCACCGCGATGATCTCTGCCCAGTGCCGGCGCAGCTCGGCCATGTCGGGGGCCATCTCCTGCTCCACCACGTCGGCGGCGCAGCGCGGCCAGAACTCGTAACAGACAGCGGCGAGGCCGACCCGGTCAGCGCCGCGCGCCATCGTCCGGTGGATGTCGCCGAGGATCGCGAGGTAGCGGGTCGCGACCCGGTCCACCATCCACCGGGCCGAGGTGAGGACGAGGTCGAGCGGCGCGGCGAGGTCGTCGCGCATGCCCAGCGGCAGGTCGATGTCGACAGCGCTGCGGCAGTCCTCGACGAGGACGGCCCGGCCGGTGGCGTGCGTGTCGTCCGCCGGCCGCTCCGGCGCACGTCCGCTCGCCGGGGCGAAGGCGCCGGCCAGCTCACGGAACGCGCTGTCGAGTGCCACCGGATCACCGGCCGCCGCGCGCACCCGCTCGGCCGCCGCCGACACACCGTCCAGCAGGTCAAGCGCTCGTTGCCGGAGCCCGGCGTCCGGAATTGCCTCGAGTCGCCGCCGCAGGTACCGGTCCGGGTGACAGGTCGGTGGCACCGCCATCCCGACACTCACCTGCCCGGCTCGTTCCAGCCCGGACAGCACCCGCTGCACGTCGTCGTGTCCCGAGACGCCGGGAACCCCGGCGGCCAGCAGCCGGTCAGTGATCTCGGCGACCGTTCGCGTGCCGTCGCACAGCGCCAGCACGTCGAGCCGTGGGCGGGGCATCTCGAACCAGCCCCGCACCGCCGACCAGACCTTTCCGTCCGCGACCCGGACGGTCGGGGCGAGGACCGGCGTGAGGTACGGCCGCAGCAGCGGGTCGGCCGAGAACCGGTCGGCGATCGCCTGCACCGCCCAGTGCTCGAACTGGACCCGGCGCTCGACGATCTCGCCGTGCCGACCCCGGACCGCGAACGCCGAGCGCTCGTCGTCGGCCCACCGCGCCCAGCCCACCGGCCCGAAGAAGCCGATCGACTCGTTCTTGGCGTGGTAGCGCTGCGCGTACTTGGTGAGGGCGACCTCGTGCTGACGCTGGCTCTTGTTCCGCGGCGCGCCCGCGCGGTGCCCGGTGAGCCACGGCTCCAGCACCCAGCCGACGAGCTTGCGGTTCTGCCACAGCAGCGCGGCCCGGAAGGGGTCGCTGTCGACGATCTCGGCCAGCACCGCACAACTGTGCGCGACCGCCGTGTCGTACGTGACCCGGAAGCCGTCGGCGTCGGCGTCGGCATCCTCGGCCAGTTTCGGCTGCCCCAGACGGAGCAGGTCGTCGACGGGAGATCCGGCACCCCGGACCGCGACATCCCGCCACATCCACAAGGACCCGGCGAGTTGCACGCTCAACGGCCAGTCCGAGCCCGTCATGACGCCTCCGGCAGGGTCGTGTCGGCCACCACGAGCCGCAACTCGCTGGTGTACCGACGGCCCTGCGCGTCCGGCAACCACAGCTGGCCGGGCCCCGGCAGCATCTCGGTGAAGGTGACCTCGTCCCCGTCGTCGAGACGCCGACGGATCTCGCGCTGCAGGACCGCCGCGAGCAGAGGGCTGTGCAGGTCGAGGTAGACCGGCTTGACACCGCTGCCGATCCGCCAGTAGCTGTGCCGCGGGATGCCGTACTCGGCGGCCACCCGCCGCAGGGCGGCGTAGCCGTCCGGTTCGGAGAGCCGGGCCAGCGGCGCGATGTCGTCGCGGAGCCGCCAGGACTCACGGGCCACCACCAGACGGTCGATCACGACCCGTGGGGTGTGCGGCCGAGGTGGCAGCATCCGGAGCCGGTTGGCCAGCGCGTAGGAGATGTATTCGCCGAGCACGTTCTGGATCGGATGCCGCGCACCGTTGGGCAGTTGGGCCACCAGCGCGGCGTTGTCGTCGACGACGGTGACCGCCGAGGCCGGCACCGGATCCGGCATCTTTCGCTCTCCGATCCGGGTGCCGAAGGAGAGGTAGGTGTAGCCCGGCACGTGGGCGTCCGGCGGCGGGTGGTCCCACCCACTGGTTGGGGTGCTCGCCCAACGACCGTGCAGCGGAACGAACCGTGGCTGGCCGTCGAGGCTGCCACGGGAGATCAGTCGTGGCACGAGATCGGCGTCAGAAGCGAAGTCGAGGAACGATTGACCGTCCACGGTGACCATCGCGGCGTGCACTTCGCCGAGAACAGCGACATAGTCGCCCGCATTGATCGCCTCGGGACCGCTCGACGCGATCATGACATCGGGACTGTGGTGGCGACCGGCGAAGAATGCCGGAGCGGGTCCCCCGAACGCCCGCTGTACGCCGTCGGCCAGCTCCGCAGCGCTCCGAACGGTAGACGTGGCGGTGAAGTCCGGACGCAGCACATCGACCCAGCGCCGTTGGAACTCCACGGTGAGTGGATCCAGCCAGTCTGGTTGTTGGGTGGCTGGAACGAGCCTGGCGCACAGCGCGTCGAGCGGCACGGCACCCGCCGCGAACAGGGTTGCCAGGTCCCCGTACATCGAGCGGGCGAGTATCTCGAACTCTTCGCCCGCACGTCGGGCGAGCCACCGTGCGCCGGCCAGTACGTGTTCGAGCGGACCGGCGAGGTCGTCTATCAGCCGGGTCCCGAGCGTGACCGAAACGTTCCGCTCGGCCTGCGCGACGAGCGGACGGCGACCGATCTTCGAGTCGTCACCGTTGCGCGTGGCGGACGTGCCGGCGGTCGACGTGAAGAGATCGTCGAACTTGGCGAACGCGGCGGCGAGGTCGGTGGAGGTCTGCGCCCTGGCGACCTCGGACCGTGCGGCCTCGATCTCGCCGAGCGTGGCCAGGGCCCGCCGCACGGCCGGCCCCGGCGCGAGGCAACGCAGTTCCGCTTCGACAGCTCGTTCGGCGCGCAGCTCGTGCGGAACGTCGAAGGTGCGGGTGACCAGCCCCTGCGCGGACAGCGCGTTGAGTACGTCCTCGACGTCGTCTTCCGGTATGCCCAGGTCGACGGCGATCATCGCACCTGTCCGGACGCCGTCCACCCGCTTGACGACCTCCAGCTCGAGCTGGCCCAGACGGACGAGACCGCCCTCCGGCCGGCTCAACGCGCGGCCCGTACGGCTGACCGCCGGCGCCAGGGCGGGAGGTAGTTGCGCGGCGATCTCCGGGTCCGCCGCGAAGGCTCGGCCAACCGCATCCAGCGCCCAGTCCTCCACGTAGACCTGGGACCGGCGCACGAGGGGTGTCTCCGCCACCACCGCGATGCGGTCCGGACCGGATCCCGTCGTACCCCACACGACAGGGCCGAAGAAGCCGACCGACTCGTTGCGGGTGTAGTAACGCTGGAGATACTTGGTCACTGTGCGCTCGCTCGCCCGGCACCGCTGGTTGCGCGGAGCGTCGGCGGCGCGCCTTCGCAGAAAGTCGACGGAGAGGGCGAGCACACCCGGGTTCTGCCACAGCAGCGCGGTGCGGATCGGTTCCGATGCGGCGAGTCCGACGGCTCGGGGGGCGGTGGCCGACCGCGCGGAGGACCAGTCGGTGACCTCCTCCTCGCTCACCGCGGCGGTCAGGTCAGCGAAGGGAAACCCCGTGCTTCGCAGCACGAATTGCGGCCACACGAGAAATCCACTGCTGCCCAGTGGAATCCGTTCGTCTCCAGCCATCGGAGCGTCCTCTCCGGCTCTCACTCGCACGGTCACCGCGTTTCGCGCTCGTACGCGGCGTGGCTGCGTCGCGCCGCGATGCGCTTTCCCTGCTCGCGTTGGCGGGAAGCTCGAGCCTGCGCGGCCGCGGGGGCCGGCGCGGGATCCACTGTCAGGCTGCGGGCCAACGCCCGTACCGTGGGGTTCTGGTACAGCGCCAGCAGCGGAATCGGCTGTTGGAGTTCGCGTCGGATCAGGGTGTGCAGCCGCAGCATGCTCAGCGAGGTGCCACCGAGGTCGAAGAAGTTGTCGGTGACGTCAACATGTTCCTGCCCGAGCACTATCGACCAGAGCTTGGCCAGGCGGTCCTCCATGCTGTTGTCCGCTGTGGCACTGACCCGGCCCACCTCGGTCGGTGCGGACAGTGGTCTCTCCCGTAGCGCGGCCCGGTCAACCTTGCCGTTGACGGTCAGCGGTAGTCGGTCGACGATGACGATCCTGGTCGGCAGCAGGTACCCGGGCAGCGACCGAGCCAGCCGGGAACGTAGCTCGACCGGCGTGGCACCTTCGGCCACCACGTAGCTGACCAGCTCAGGTCCGTCAGGGCCGTCGTGCGCAACGGTCGCGGCACCGGACACCCGGTGATCGCCGAGAAGCTCGGCATCGGTCTCGGCGGTGGCTGCGCGAAATCCACGGACGTTTACCGTCTCGTCGGCACGTCCGAGGTACGCCACGGTGCCGTCGGTGCGGTACCGCCCGACATCGCCAGTGACGAAGCGTCCGACGCCCGGCACCTCCTCAGCCGGGCGGTCGGTGTCTCTGGCCTCCAGGGGCTCCGGACCGCTCTCGCCGTCCGCACCCCGGTCCGGGTCGCTCAGGAGGGCCGCGAGGTGACGGCTACGGACCACTATCGCACCGGGCTCGCCGATCCCGCAGCGGGCTCCGGTTGGGTCGACCACGAGTAGCTGACTGCCCGGAGCCGTTGCCCCCAGTGCGACGGGGGCACCGACCTTGAGGACGTGCCGCGAGACGAGCTGCGGAGTCTCGGTGGTGCCGTATCCGTTGAGCAGCACCGCAGCGGGGGCGAGGCGGGCGAGCTGCGCGACGTCGACAGCCGTCACGGCGTCCCCGGCCAGGCAGAGCAGGCGTACGTCCGGCAACTCGACGCCGGTATCGGCGAGGAGGCGGGCCAGCGGTGGAGTCAGGTGGACCACTGTCACCCGCTCCTCCCGCAACCATCCGGCGAGCTCGTCTGGTGACCGGTAGGTGTCAGGTGCCGGAACGCACAGTGTGGCGCCGGTCCACAGTGGCAACAGGACGTCGCGGAAGACGGGGTCGTGGGAGACCCCGGCCAGCAGCGCGAAACGGTCGGTCGCGGTCATCTCGTGCTCGGCGGCGTACCACTGAAGGAAGTGTTCGAGTGGGCCGAAGTCCCCCACGACGCCCAACGGAGTGCCTGTCGACCCCGAGGTGAACGCGAGATAGGCCCCGTTGGCTGGCCCGCCACCGGCAGGCGATGTTCGGTGCACCTCGGGTGGAGCATCGTGGTGCAGGGCAACGAGTGCCTCAGTGCTCAGATCGAGACGGCTCGGCCCCGTACGGATCAGGCAGCGGGCCCCGCCCCTGGCGACGTAGCGCGCCAGACGCGCTACCGGGTAGCTGGGGTCCAGCAGCAGCAGCCGGCCGCCGGACGCCCAGACCGCGAGCATCGCGGTCACCAGGGCGCAGGTCCGGTCCGCGGACACGGCGACGGTGTCCCCGGGCCGGACGCCGGCATCGTGGAGGGCCGTGGCCGCCGCACGAACCTCGCCGCGCAGCTGGGCGTAGCTGTGCACGCCAGCGGCGTCGCGAATGGCCACCCCATCCGGGTTGGCCCGCGCGACCCGGGCGAGACGGACGCCGAGATGCGGTGCGGCGGGGATGAGCAGTGCGTCGGTCGGGTCGGGTAGGCGTAGGGACCGGGGCGTGTCCGGTCGGTGTGCACGTAACGGCGCGACCGGTTCGTCGAGCGCCGCGGCGAGCACCGTCGTGTACTGGTCGAGTAGCTCCGAAGCGGTCTCCGTGGAGCAGCGCGGCAGTTGGTGGACGAGGTCGATCCGGATGTCGTCGTCGTGCTCGGTCACGTACACGTTGAGATCGAAAATGGCCGGTGGGACTGCCGCATCGCGGATCGAGGTGCGCAAACCGTGCAGCTGTGGCGGCCGCTCGGCGTCCCCCAGGTGGTTGAACCAGATCTGGAACAGCGGGCCCCGGTGACCCCGCTCGGCGGCGACCGCCTCGCCCAGCGCGTCGAACGGAACGGCGTCCGCGGCCGCGGCGACGAACGCGCCGTGGGTTTGGTCCACCACCGATTCGAAGGACGGTCGACCGTCGAGGTCGACGCGGAGCACCCGCGTGGTGATGAAGAAGCCGACGAGTTCGCGCGCGGCGGTTGGTTCGCGCACACTCACCGGGTACCCGACGCAGACGTCGTCGCCGCCCGACCAACGGGCGGCGATCTCCGCGAAGGCGGCGAGCAGGGTGACGAACACAGTGGTCCGCCGGGTGTGTGCGAGAACGCGTACCGCCTCGGTGAGACCTGGCCCCAGCCAACGGGTCTGCCGTGCGCTCGTCACCGCCCCAGCCTCGCCCGACGGCTCCAGCGAGATCGGTCGGCCCTGCGCGCCGCGGAGCCGCGCCACCTGGCGCCCGAGCCGATCCGGCAGCCCGTCATCGTCCCGGCCGATCCGCCACGCGGCAATGTCGCCGTAGCCCGCCGTGAGCGGGTGGAGGTCCGCCTCCCCGGCGGTGGCCGCAGCGTTGTACAGGCGGCTCAACTCGTGCCGGATGATCGCGAGGGAATCACCGTCGGTGGCGATGTGGTGCATCGAGAGCACCAGCCAGTGCCGTTGCGCCTCAAGTTCGATCAACATCACCCGGAACGGCGGTTGCGCGGCGAGCGCGAATGGGCGCCGGAGGAACTCCGTGGCCAGACTGTCCGCGTCGGACTCGTCAGCTGCCGCCGCCACGGGCACCGGGACCGGAGCGGGCGGCAGGACACGAACGGTAGTAGCGTCCAGCACGACGCTGCGCAGCGGTTCGTGCCGGCCGACGATGGCCGTCAACGCGCCGGCCAGGGCGGAGCGATCGAGGTCACCGATCAGCTCGAGGATCATCGGCACGTTGTACGACAGGTCTGTCGGCTGCAGTTGGTGCAGCAGCCACAGCCGCTGCTGGTCGGGCCCGAGGGGGTGCACTGTCGGATCTGGGCGGGGCGTCAGCACTGCCGCCGGTTCACGCAACGACTCGAGATAGCCGACGAAGGCGCTGAACGTCGGGCGCTGGTGCAACGCCAGGATCGGCACCTGCAGCCCGAGGGCATCCCCTACCCGACGGGCGATCCCGGCCGCTGCGATCGAGTCCCCACCGAGGGCGAAGAAGTCGTCATCTGCCGTGTACGTGTCGTCGTCAAGGACGTCGGCCCAGGCAGCGGAGACGACCTCGACAGCGCTGGCAGCCAGGTTGAAACTGGTAGCGGCCCGTGAGTCGCCGGAGGGTAACTCCACGTCGATCATGCTTGCAGTGGCACCCAGGTCGGGCAATACCACTTTGCTTGTCATGCATCGCCGCTACAGCTGTGGTTTTGTCGTGCGACAACCACGGTGGTCAGTAGCATCCCTCGGACGATCCGCCAGCGACCGGTAAGCATGGACAGCGGACCGCCTCCGAGAGCAACTCCCGGCTGATGCACTGTCGCGGTGAAGGTCTCGGTAGGCGGATCGAAGCGCAAGCTGGCTTCCTGGAAGCCGAGCCAGCGCCGCATCAGCGGATACCAGGCCTTGTAGATGGACTCCTTGGCGCTGAAGGTCACCCGGTCCCAATGCACCTCACCATGGGCCAACCGCAGCGCTGCCAGCGAGGCCAACTCGTCGGGGCGCGCGATCAGGCGCAGGAGCCCGTCGGGAAGTGACTCGTGCGGCTCGGCATCGATCCCGATCGAGTCCAGCATCGTGGCCGGAGCCAGCGCCGCAGCCCGGTAACCGGCACAGTGCGTCATGCTGCCCACGATGCCTGCCGGCCAGATCGGTGCCCGGTCGGGGCCGCTCGGCACGGCCACGGGTGGCAGACCCAGTTGGGTGAGCGCAAGCCGGGCGCAGTGCCGGACGGTGGCGTACTCCAGACGGCGCTCCGGCACCGCCCCAGCGATGGCCGCCTCCTCCTGCGGGTACGGGCGCGCCTCGGCCGGGTCGCACAGGAACTCCGCGACAGCTACGCCCTCGGGCAGGATCTTCGCGAGCACAGCCGATTGTGGATTACGCACCGGCCGTCCGTCGACACGATCTTTACCGAGACCGGCGCGGAACAGGATCCCGGGCCCTCAGATCAGGCCGTGGCCCAGCGCCGTGATGACCGCGGCGGTGCGGTCGGCCACGTCCAGCTTACTGAAGACGCGCAGCAGGTACGTCTTCACTGTGGCCTCACTGATGTGGAGCTCGCGTCCGATGTCGGCGTTCGTGAACCCTCGCGCGACAAGGCGCAGCACCTCGGTCTCGCGGGCTGAGAGGGCCGGCGGTGCGGGGCGCCGTACCTGCCGCACCAGCGTGGAGGCGACGCTCGGCGCGAGCACCGTCTCACCACGGGAAGCGGCCCGGATTGCCTCCGCCAGCTCCGTTGGCGAGGCGTCCTTGAGGAGATAACCGCTGGCACCGGCCTCGATCGCCCGCAGAATGTCGCGGTCCGACTCGTATGTCGTGAGCACCACCACGCGTACGCCTGGAGCACGCGTGAGGATCCGGCCGGTCGCCTCGACTCCGTCGCCGCCCGGCATGCGTAGGTCCATGAGCACGATGTCGGGGCGCTGCTCGGCGGCGACCTCCACGCCCTCCGGCCCCGACGACGCCTCGCCGACCACTGTCAGGTCCGCCTCGGCGTCGAGCATGCCGCGCAACCCGAGCCGCACAACCGGGTGGTCGTCGACGAGCACGATGCGGATCACGCGGGGACCTCCAGCTCGACGGTAGTGCCGCCCGGTCGTCCGCCGTCAACGGTCAGAGTGCCACGCACCTGCTCGACGCGTGAGCGCATGCCGGCGAGCCCGAACCCGTCGGCGCGGTCTGCGGCGATGCCGCATCCGTCGTCGCGCACGACCAGGCGCACGCCCCGCTCGCCGTACGCGAGCACCACCTGTGCCTCGGTGGCGTGAGCGTGCCGGCGCACGTTGGTGAGCGCCTCCTGAGCGGCCCGCAGCAGTACGACCTCGACAGGTGTGGGCAGCTTCCGCGGCGTCCCGGTCACTCGCACTGTGGCGTGCACCCCGGCCTCCTCGGTGAAACGGACAGCCTGACGGTGCACCGCGTCGGGCAGCGATCCCGACGCGAGCGCGGCGGGCGAGAGCGCCGCCACCAGGGCTCTCGCCTCGGCCAGGTTCTCCTTTGCGGTGTGCACCGCCAGCGCCAGGCGCTCGTCGCGTAGCTGCGGGTCGTACGCCTGCAGCAGCGTGACGATACTCGTGAAGCCCTGCGCGAGAGTGTCGTGGATCTCGCTGGCGAGACGGGCCCGCTCGGTGGCGATCCCCGCGTCGCGCGAGAGTCGGGCCACCTCGGCGCGGCTCGCCTCGAGTTCGTCGATGAGCATGCCGCGCTCCACGTGCTGCCGGAGCACTCGGACGATCCAGAAGCTGACCCAGGTGCTCGCTGCCCCCGTGATGACTGCGATCAGCAGGTCGGTGGTCACCGCGTGCGGGTCCTCGACGAGGTCGACAGCGGGGGTGACCAGGTTCGCGAGGATCGCCAGTACGATCCCGACACGTACGTCCACGAGCTGGAAGATGAGCGGGATGACCGCGAACAGCAGCCAGCTCGTGAAGGGTGCGGCCGCCACTGCGACGACGTAGAGCATGAGGTACGTCAGCGTGACGGCCAGGACCGCGCCGTCCTCGACGTTGCGCCGGATCTGCCGCCGCCCGACCGTCACGTGCAGCAAGGCCATGGCGGCGATGGCACCCGTGGCCAGCCCGCGGCGCCACGGCTGGTGGTCGTCGACCACGAGGGTCGCGGCGGCCACCGTCACCGCCACCACCCCGAAGTAGGTGTCCCACCAGCGGGAGTGGCCAGCAAGCGCCTCGCCACCCCTCAGCGATCTCTCTGATCCCACCGGAAGGTCACCAGGCATAGCACCAATCCGATCACAGTCCAAGCGCCGAGCACCAACGCCGTGCGGCCGAGCTCCCACTGGCCAGCGGCCTCAAGCGCCTTCATGCCGTCGGGCAGAAAGACATAGCGGAAGCCTTGACTCATCCATTTCACGGGAAAGAACGAGGCCACCACAATCAGCCAGTGCGGCAGCTCTGTGATGGGGTGGATGAACACGCCGGAGACGAACTGCAACGCCACCACCGGCACATTGAGGATCGTGCCCGCCGTGCGGGCCTGCTTGACCATCGCGCTCACCGCCACGCCGAGCAGGCCGCACGACGCGGTCGACAGCAGGAAGAGCCAGGCGAACGTGCCCCAGTGCGACGCGTCGGGCATCGGCATGCCGAAGACGAGCGCGCCCACGCCGACCAGCACGATCACCTCGGCGGTGCTGAGCACGAGGACCAACACGAGCTTGCCGATCAGATACGAGGCGGCCGGGATCGGCGTGCCGTGCAGGCGCTTGAGCGTGCCGTCCTCGCGGTCCATGGCGAGACCGGAGCCCATTGTCACGAACGCGGTTGTCAGCACGCCATACGCGATCATGCTGGCCGCATAGACCTGGCTCGCACTGACACCGATCTGATCCTGCTCGTTGTCGAAGATGGTCCCGAACAGCAGCAGGATCATGGCAGGAAACGCGAACGTGAACACCATGGCGGTGCGGTCGCGCAGGAACAGGAGCAGTTCGGTACGGCCCCGGCTCAGACCGTTCCGCACCGGCGAAGGAAGGGCGGTCGATGGCCGGGCGGCGATGGTCATTTCGTGGCTCCGATCAGGTTCAGGTAGACGTCCTCAAGGGTGGGGCGGGTGATCGTGAGGCTGCTCAGGTCGACGTCCTCGGCGACCAGCTTGCGGATCAGCTCGGTCGGATCAGTGACCTTCTCGACGCGCGGCTCGCCGTTGTGGCGCCACCGCACTGTGGCGCCGGCCGCACCGCGCCCACCCAGCGTCGCCGGGGTGCCCTCGGCGACGATCTGGCCGTCCGCGAGCACCGCGAGCCGGTCGGCCAACGCCTCGGCCTCCTCGAGATAGTGCGTGGTGAGCAGGATCGTGGTGCCCTCCGCGGCGAGCGCGCGCACCAGCTCCCAGAACTGCCGGCGCGCCTGCGGGTCGAAGCCAGTCGTGGGCTCGTCCAGGAAGAGCAGATCCGGGCGTCCCACGATGCCGAGCGCCACGTCGACGCGGCGGCGCTGCCCGCCGGAGAGCGCTCGAATCCTGCTGTCGCGCTTCTCGGTGAGGCCAACCAGCTCGATCACCTCGTCGGCCGGTCGCGGATCGGGATAGAACCCGGCAATGTGCCGCACCATCTCGCGGACCGTGAGGTCGGCCGCATCGTTGGCGTCCTGCAGGACGATCCCGATCCGCGAGCGCCACGTCCGCCCCGCAGTGCCCGGGTCCTCGCCGAGAACCCGGACGTCGCCAGCGTCGCGGCGGCGGTGTCCCTCGAGTATCTCCACAGTCGTGGTCTTACCCGCCCCGTTCGGGCCGAGCAGCGCAAAGGCCTCCCCTCGGTCGACCGTGAGATCGATGCCACGGACCACCTCGTGCCCCCGATAGGTCTTCCGGAGGCCTCTCACCTCGATGGTTGTCATACCGTCGAGAGTGCCGGTTGCCAACCTTCCCGAGGAACGACCGCCCGGCCGTCAGCGGCTGTCCACCGATCGGTGGACACTCGCGGGTCTCGTTGATCGGGCGACGATCGGCCGTGACCTGGCTCCGCACTCGGCAACGTGCTTCCTGGACGCTCATGACGTCTGCGATGCTCTGGGCGTGCAGTACGTGTCCAGAGTGCCGCGACCGCCGCTGGACGGGCTGATCGACGACCTGTACTACCTGGAGGGTCCGCCGCCGTACGCCCGGCTGACGCTGCCGCCCGCGCCGTCGGCGCTGCTCATCGTCAACCTCGGGGCACCGTTTCACATCCGTGCCGGCACCGACATCGAGGCGGCCGAGTACGCCGACGGCTGCGTGGTCACCACGCCCACCCGCGCGTGGGAGTTCGGCTACCCCCGGCGGACCCGGTCCGTCGGCGCGCACGTCAAACCGTGGGGACTGGCGCCGTTCCTGCCGATGCCCGCGGCCGAGCTGGCTGACCGGCCGGTGACGGTGGAGCAGGTGTGGGGCCGACCCGCCGTCGCTGAGCTGCGAGAGCGGCTGGCCTCGGCGGACGGACCACACGAGATGCTGACACTGCTCGAGGAGGAGCTGATGCGGCGGCTGCGGGCGACCGCCGGCCTGGGGTTGGTCCGCCATACGAGCAGCGTCATCGCGGCGACGAGCGGGGGCGTGACGATCGGCGGCCTGAGTGTGGCGGCCGGTGTCAGCAGCACCCATCTGGCCCAGCGGTTCAAGGAGCTGATCGGCGTCACGCCGAAGCGGCTGGCCCGCACCTACCGGTTCACCGCCACCGTGTTCGCGATCGACCTCGCCGGGCCGATCGACTGGGGCGAGCTCGCCGGTGCCGCGGGTTACTTCGACCAGGCCCACTTCGGCCACGAGTTCCGGGCGTTCACCGGGCTCACGCCGACCCGCTACGTCGAAGTCCGGCGGCGGTTCCAGCGCGAACATCCCGGCCACGTGGTGGACGGTTGGCCGCTGCCGGCGGATTGATTTCCTACAAGAGGGACAGCTCCCGAGACGCTAATTTGGGGTTCCCGAAATCAGAGGAGAGCTCCGTGGGCAAGGTGGTCATGTACAGCTCGGTGTCGGTGGACGGCTTCGTCGCGGACGTGAACGACAGCCCCGGACCGCTGTTCGACTGGTTGTCCGGTGGGGACGTCCCGTTGGACGACAGCGGTGCGCTGAAGGTGTCGCAGACCTCGTACGACTACACCCGGCCGTACTGGGACCAGATCGGGGTGACGGTCGTCGGCCGGCACGTCTTCGACATGACCGACGGCTGGGACGGGAAGCCTCCGGGCGGAATCGAGCACGTGGTCGTCGTGACGCACCGGCCGGCGCCGGCGGGCTGGGACCCGGCGGCGCCGTTCCACTTCGTCGCCGGCGTCAAGGCAGCCATGGCCACGGCGCAGCAGCTGGCGGGTGACCGCATCGTCGAGGTCGCCGCCGGCGACGTGGGCGGCCAGGTGCTGGCCGCGGGCCTGATCGACGAGGTACGCATGGACGTCGTACCCGTCGTGTTCGGGTCCGGCAAGCGCTACTTCGGGTCGGTCGACGCACAGCACCTGTTGGCGGATCCGGACGCGGTGATCCAGGGCAACCGGGTGCTTCACCTGCGCTATCAGGTGCGCCGTTGACCAACCTGAGCCGGTACGCGAGGAGACGTCGCGGAGGTGCCGGTGGGTTCCGGCAACCAGTCGCGGTTCGGGTCGTACTCCAGCCAGCGATTGCTCCCGGCCTCCGCCACGTAGGCGTTGATCAGGACGCCCAGCAGTGGATGCTCGTCGGTGCGCCACAGCAGCGACCAGGCGTAGAGGGGTGTCGGTTCCACAAGCGGGACCAGCCGGATCCTCGGATCATCGGGGAGCGGCACGTCCGCCGGCAGCAGAGAGAAGCGGCGCGGGTCCGCAGCCACGTCGGCGAGAAAATGGTCAAGCCCCAGGTTGGCGCCCTCAGCGTGCTCGCGGATGCCGAAACGCTCGGCGAAACTGTGGAGGAAGTCCAGCCGGTTCAGCGCTCCCGGTGTCCACAGCACACTGTCACCCAGTTGCTCGGGCCGCAGCACGGGCTCGGCCGCCAACGGATGATCCGCGCTGAGGATCGCGTCCACCGGCTCCAGGCGTACGAGGCGGTGGGTCAGCCCGGCGGGCAGGGGCGGGTGAACGCGGCCGAAGGCGGCGTCGATCTCGCCGTGCAGCAGCGCGGCCGCCACCGACGGCAGGTCGCGCCCGTGTCCCAACTCCAGCCGTAGCTCGCTGGTACGCGCCGCCACCTGCGCCAGCGTGCGCATCGGCGCGTACAGGTGGCCCCACACATCGACTCGTAGCGGCCGGCGCAGATCCAGCACCGCGGCCACGGCCAGGTCACCGGTGGCCAACGCCCGCCTGGCCGGTTCCAGAAACCGTTGCCCGGGTTCGGTGAGCCGCACTCCCTGGCCGCCGCGTTCGAACAGCCGCATACGAAGCCTGAATTCCAGGCGGGCGATTCGTTTGGACAGCGCCTGCTGTGAGATCGACAGTTCCTCGGCCGCCCGGCCGAAGTGCAACTCCTCCGCCGCGACCACGAACGCGCGAACCTGAGCCAGGTCAAGATCCACGCCGTCACCTTAGTTGACAACCGATGGTTGTCGCTCGATCTCGAATGTTGTTGGAGGGCGCGGCACCACCGCCGGTTTCATGATCGGCATGAAGAGATTGGTCCCCACCGGAGATCCAGCCCGTCCGGTTGAGTTTGCCCAGGATGCCCAGCCCGTTCCGGCGGCGGACGAGGCATTGATCAGGGTTGAGGCGTTCGCTCCGAACCGGGGCGAGACGTTCCTGCTGGAAGAGCCGGGTCCAGATCTCATTCCGGGCAAGGACGTCGCAGGCTTGGTGGTTCAGGCGGCGGCCGACGGTTCCGGCCCGTCGATCGGCACCCGGGTGGTGGGCCATCCGGCGATGGGCGGCTGGGCCGAGTACGTGGCCGTGCCCACCCACTCGCTTGCCGTACTGCCCGACGAGATCAGCGCCGTCCAGGCGGCCGCCCTGCCACTGGCCGGGATCACCGCCCTCCGGTTGCTACGAACGGCCGGCGCCGTGGCGGGCCAGCGGATACTGCTGACCGGCGCCTCCGGCGGGGTGGGTCACTACCTGACCGAACTGGCCGCCGCCGCGGGCGCGGAACTCACAGTGGTGACCGCCACGCCAGCGCGTGGTGAGCGGTTACGCGAAGTGGGCGCGACAACTGTCGTACACGATGTGGACGACGCGCAGGGGCCATTCGACCTGGTGCTGGAATCTACCGGCGGCGCCCAGCTACCGGTCGCGCTTGCCCGACTGGCCGCCGGAGGCACGCTTATCTGGTTCGGTCAAGCCAGCCGCACTCCGGTGACGCTCGACTTCTTCGACTTCTTCGCCGGCCCGGAAGGGGCGGCGATCCGGCATTTCCACTACGCCGGCGCGCCGTACGGCCGGGACCTGGCCACCCTGGTGCGTCTGGTCGACGGCGGGCGGCTGCACCCGGAGATCGACCGCGTGGCCGACTGGAGCCAGACCGCCCAGGTCCTGGTCGACCTGCGGGAACGCCGAATTCGCGGCAAGGCTGTCCTGACGACGGGAGTAGCACGATGAGCGTCGCAGAGTTCGCCGCCGCCAATCTGACCCGCGCCACCGGCGCCGGACTGGACCCACACGAGTACCGGCGCGTCACCGCCGAACTGGCGTCCCTCAACGATTGGGGTCAGGCCTTCATCCGCGCCGCACGGCAGCACCTCGCCCGCGCGGAACAGGCGACCTCGCCCGTGTCGGCAGGCGAGCACTACCAGGTGGCGGCGCGCTGGTTCCACTTCGCCACCCTGGCACCGGATCCCGAGCACGCGCTGGCCGCCAGCGAAGCCGACGCCGCCATGGGCCGCGCGCTGGCTCTCCTGGAGCCGCACGCCCGGCGGATCGAGGGGCCCGGCTTCACCGGTTGGCTGCGAGGCTCCGCCGACACGCCGACCACCGTCATAGTCGTGCCCGGCATGGACTCCAGCAAGGAGGAGTTCCACACCGTCACCTCAGCCTTACTGCGAAGGGGCATGGCGGTCTTCGCGATGGACGGCCCCGGGCAGGGCACCCTCGCGTCCACCTCGACGGTCCGGCCCGACTACCACCAGGTGATCGCACAGGTCATCGACGCGCTCGGCGTCGCACGTGTCGGGCTCATCGGGCTCAGCCTGGGCGGCTACTACGTCGCGGAGACCGCCGCCCACGAAACCCGCGTCGCGGCCGCCGCCACCGTCAGCGGCCCTTTCCGCCTGGACTGGGATGCCCTGCCGCCCTTCGTGCAGGGCCTCCTCAGTTGGCGAGCCGGCGGGGCCCAGGCGGCCCGCGATTTCGCCCGCCAGGTCGACCTCTCCACGCTGGCACCACGCATCACCGTCCCACTGCTGGTGGTGGACGGTGGCCAGGACGTCATCCCCGGCGTGACAAACGGCGAACCGCTGGCCCACCTCGCCCCGCGAGGCGAATACCTGCTCGTACCGCACGGCGACCACCTGCTCGGCAGCGCCCAACCCGACTGGCTCGCCGCAACCGCCGACTGGCTGTCCGGAGAACTCAGATGAACCGTCTCAGCAACAAGATCGCCCTGATCACCGGTGGCACCAGCGGCATGGGACTGGCCGCCGCGCACCGCCTCATCGCCGAAGGCGCCCACGTGGTCATCACCGGCCGTACCCATCAGCGGGTGGAAGCCGCTGTCGCCGAGCTCGGCCCGCGTGCGCTGGGCGTGGCGGCCGACGCCGCCGAGCTGGCCGGGCTGGACGCGCTGATGGACACGATCAGAGCCCAGCACGGCCGGCTGGATGTCATCTTCGCCAACGCCGGCGTGGGTACCTTCCTGCCCTTCGCCGACATCACCGAGGCGGACTTCGACCACGCCGTCGGCGTGAACCTCAAAGGCGTGTTCTTCACCATTCAGAAGGCGCTCCCGCTGCTTACCGACGGTGGCTCGATCATCATCAATGCCTCCTGGACCCTGCATCGGGGCAACGGCGTCCTCACCCTGTACTCGGCGACCAAGGCGGCAGCACACAACCTGGCGCGCACCCTCGCCGCGGAACTGGGGCCGCGGGGCATCCGCGTCAACTCCATCAGCCCGGGGTACATCGACACGCCGATGTATCCGGCAGCGGCGTTGAGCGAGGCTGAGGCTGCGGCCGTGACCAGCCGAGTGGTAGCCGGCCGGTTCGGCAGACCGGAAGAGGTCGCCACCGCGGTGGCGTTCCTCGCCTCGGCTGACGCGTCCTACATCAACGGCCAGGACCTGGTCATCGACGGAGGCCTGGTGACCGCCATGCCAGCCTGATCGATCCGGCTACGACGCCGGTACCTCGTTGGCGTCGTAGCCCCCACGGCCCTCATCATCGTGCCCCTTCCCGACCAACGAGCTGCGCTGACGCAGCCATCGTCGACTGCCTACGCGCGGTTTGCCCGGACGGCACGGCGACGTTCAGTGAGGCGTCGCGCCTTCACCGCGTTGCCGCAGTCGGCCATGCGACACCATCTGCGGGAACCGCTGCGACTCTGGTCCAGGAACATCCAGCCACAACCACCTTCGCCCACCGGGCAGCGGCGCACCCGGGTCAGGTCGGCGGTCAGCATGACGTCGAGGGCGGCGTCGGCGATCCGGTCGGGCACCATCATGGCCGGCACCGTGCCGTAGGTCAGCCGCACCCGCGACGAGTCGAGCACGAAGCTCGCTCGGGCGGCCGCGCCCGACCAGCGTTGATGTAATGCGACAAGCGCGGCGCCGGCCGCGACAGGGTCACCCGTCGTCCCACCGTCCGCGATCGTCGCGAGCAGCACGAGATGCAGCCCTTCGCGCACGTCCCGCACCGCGGCCAGACCGGCCTGCGCCGCCGCGGGCTCGTCGCGCCAGACGCGGCCGACCTGGTCGGCCTCGGCGTCGCTGACCACGCCCACCCGGACCGACCAACGCAGCAGAGCGGGGCTGTCGCCCAGGAAGTCGTGTGGCGAGCCACCCCCTCGCTCGAGTGTGTTGACCAGGTCGAGCGCGGGGTGGCCGCCAACCAACGGTAGCTGGGAGACATCGAGCGGCATGCCCAGGATGCTACCAGCTATATCGGCATAGACGGTGGTTATGAGCCGAGCAGATGGGCCCGGCGAAGTTCGCCGTGGCCTGTGTCCACCCGTGATACACCCCCGCTCGACGACAACGGGCAGAGATAACGGCACGTCTATGCTACCTTCAAAACCCAGCTAGCAGGAATCACTCCGGTGTGGCTCGTGCCATTGATCGCGGGTCGGCTGCGTACCGCTTGCGTGGCGGCTTCTTGCTGCGTCCTGTCGAGAATCTGGGAGGTAACCAATGGCGCACCAACGACGCGCGGTGTATGCCCTCGCCGCGTTGTCCGCCGCGACCTTCTGTTACGTCACCACCGAGGTGCTTCCGATCGGGTTGCTCACGCTGATCGCGCCAGACCTGGGACGCACCAGGTCCGAGGCAGGTCTGCTGGTGACCGGGTACGCCGTGGTGGTCATGATTGTGGCGCTTCCACTGACCCGGATCACCCGGCGAGTGCCCCGGCGCCCACTGCTCGCCGGCTCGCTCGGTGTGTTCGCCGCGGCGACTGCGGTGTCGGCCTTCGCGTCCTCCTACGAGGTGTTGCTCGCCGCACGGCTGGTCTCCGCCACCACCAACGGCATCTTCTGGGCGGTGGTGTTCCCCGTGGCGATCTCGATGTTCCCCGCGAACATCCGCGGCCGCATCGTGGCCCGACTGTCGATCGGCAACGCTCTCGGCCCGGTCCTCGGCGTACCGCTGAGCACCTGGCTGGGCGGGCAGGCCGGGTGGCGGGCGGCGTTTCTCGCGATGGCCGTTCTCGGCTTCGTCACGTGCATCGCGGTGGTCCTGCTGCTGCCGAACGTCACAACACAGGAGAGTGCTGCCGACACCGGCCCACTGCCGGATCGGCACCGCTTCGTCGTAATCCTTGTCGCCACCGTCCTCGCGGTCACCGGCGCCATGGGCGCGTTCACCTACATGACCGTCTTCCTCCTCGACGTCAGCGGGTTCGCTGCGGCGTCTCTCGGCATACTGCTGTTCGTCCAGGGCTCGTTCGGCGTCGCCGGCACCTGGGCGGTGGGCCGGGTCCTGGACCGGTTTCCGCTCGGTGTCGTGCTGGCACTGCTCGGGCTCATTACCGCCGCGATGCTCGGCCTCTACGGGGTGGGCACGAGCAAGGTACTGACGATCCCGTTGCTCGCCGTGGCGGGGATGTCGTTCAGCTCGCTCATCGCAAGCATCCAGCACCGCATCATGCAGGTGACCCCGTCGACCACCGACATGGCGTCGGCAAGCCTCAGCGTCGCGTTCAACGTCGGCCTCGCCGTCGGCTCGCTCATCGGCGCGGGCCTGCTGGCGACGGCCGGGGTACGCGTCATCCCGTTGTTCGCCGGCCTGCTGACGGGCGCGGCGTTCGCGTTGCTCGCCTGCCACGAGCTGTCCCGCAGGAGGGGAGTCGGCCAGGAGACTGTCAGTCGTGGTCGCGATCCACAGCCGGTCGGACACTCCGCAGCCGGTGCGTGAGTCCCACGGCCCGAAAGGCGTGACTCACGATGCCGACAGCTCGGCCGTCGTCACGGCGCACACCCCCGGGCGCCCGTGCCGCAGGGCCCGGCGTGGAGGATGCTCCTCCGCGCCGGGCCCTGGCATCGGGTGTGGTCAGCTGGCCGCGCAGGTGACGGTCGTGCCCGGACCGGTGCCGGTGCCCTGGAAGCCGAAGTTGGTCGACTGCCCGGCGCCGACGCGTCCGTTGTAGCCCACGTTCGTGTATTGGACGGTGCCGCTGCTGCCACTGGCCTGGGCGTTCCAGACGCTGGTGACAGCGGCGCCGCCGGGCAGCGTGAGGGTCGCGGTCCAGCCGTTGATGTCTGCGGAGCCGGCGGTGACCGTCACGCTGGCGGTGAAGCCGCCGGGCCACTGGTTGACCGACACCGACGCGGAGCAGCCGTTACCGGTCGGCGGCGGGGTGGTCGGCGGGGCCGTGGTCGGCGGGGCCGTCGTGGGCGGCGCCGTGGTCGGCGGCGCGGTCGTCGGCGGCGCGGTCGTCGGCGGCGCGGTCGTCGGCGGCGCGGTGGTGGGCGGGTTGGGCACACCGTTGGCCAGGCTGTAGGCCAGGTCGGGCTGGAACGAACCGGCCGTGTAGCGGCAGCCGTCAGCCTCCCCCGGCGGCTTCACCCAGAGGTACGCGTCGATGTTGCTGTCGCCGGTGTTGGTCGTCGGGTACTGCCCGATGCGCCGGTCGGTGTTGTCGTCGCCGCACCAGTCGCCGCTGGCACCACCGTTGCGGCTGGTGTCGATGACCTGGCGCTTGCCCGAGAGGCCCATGCCGTTGAGGGCGGAGATGACCGCCCGGCCGAAGTTCGCCTCGCTGGAGGTGGAGTTGTAGTTCGACACGTTGCTGAAGAAGCCGTCGGCGTACTGCACTCCGGCCGCTCGGAGCCGGTTGGCCGTCTCATTCGCGCTGTTCCAGGTGGAGTGGCCCGCGTCCAGGTACACCTTGGCGTTGGGGTTGGCCGACTTGATGGTCCGGGTGGCCGTCGAGATCGCCTGGTTACGCGCGTTGATCTCGCTGCTGTTCAGACACGTCAGCAGGGCGAGCGAGTCGGTTTCCAGGATGATGATGACGGTCTGGTTGCCCAGCCCTCTGGCGAAGTTGGACACCCAGGTCTGGTACTGGTTGAGGTCCGGTGCCCCACCGGCGCTGGCTCCGCCGCAGTCCCGGTTGGTGATCTCGTACACCGCCAGCACCGGGATCTGCTGTGCCGAGTTGGCGGCGCCGATGAACCCGGAGACCTCGGACTGCACTGTCGAGGGGTTGAAGTTGGCGAACCAGCGGGCCTGCGGCTGACTCGCGATCTTGTCGCGGATGACGGCGGCACGCGAGTCACCGGGGTTGGCGGCGACCCAGCGGACGACGGCCGAACTCGGGTCGCGGTAGAGCGATCCGGACAGCGTGCCGGCGGAGGCGCTGCCGACGGCGAGACAGACGCCGATGGCGGTGGCGCCCGCGACGGCCGCCACGCTGGTGGCCACCGATCTGCGGAGGAGCGAGCTAAACATAGCCACGACGTGTTGCCTCCTGATCACATAGATGTTACCGAATTCATGGGAGCGTTCCCATGGACGGTAGCGGAGGCACGTCCCGCTGCCAAGGTGTCCGGACTCGTTCTTGAGGCAGTGACCCTTGTTTATATTCCGAACTCACTACCGCACCGCGCCAGCGCGCTCGCCGGCCTCCACGGCAACTGGGTCGCCCTGCCGACCTCGGTCAGCGCCGGGCTCTACGCGCCACGTGTGTTGTCCCGCTTCCCGGTCCGCCAGCTACGCGACGCCACCTACCCACTCGGGTCCGACCCGGAGCGGGCGGTCGGGAAAGCCGCCCGCGGTCGGCCGATACGGAGGCACGGTCGGAAGGTCGGACCTTCCCGCCGGACGTGACCTTGAGCCGCGAGCGGCAGCCGTCGGGAGCCGGGCCGGCAGGGCCGCAACCCAGGAGCCGGCCGGCGGCGGGCGCCCGGCACGGGTCGAGGGCGGCGCGGTACGGCATCGATCGCGGAGACGCGCCCCTGGAGGCACCGGGACTGGCCCACATTTTGCCGGCCCGGGCCCGACGGGGGCATGCCGCCACCGGCGCAGACGCGCGAGTGACAGTCGCCGTACCGGAACCGGTCGCGCCGACGGGCTCGGGGCCGAGTCGCAACCCGCCGGACACAGCATTGACATACTTCACTGCTCAATCTAGCGTCGGGGCGAATCGATTCAAGGGTCGAGCGGGGTGCTCCGGCACCGTCCGGCGGTCGGCCGTCGAGGTTCGGGACGCCCCCGGTGTCGGCCACCAAAGATCCGACGACCAACTGGTCCCGCATGGGCGGCGAGACCAGCCGCAGGGAGCCGTGGCGATTAGCGGCCGGATGCCGTGGACAGGTCGCGTCTGCCGAGGTTCCTCCGCGCCGAGCATGGTCGGCGGAGTGACCCGAGGTGGCGCGTGGTAGCGGTGCGGGTGTCGCCGTGGACTCCCCGCACCTGAGTCAGTTCGTGTCGAGTGGCGGGAGCCCCATCGTGACAAGACGTAGACCCATCCTTGGCTTTCTGGCAACGGCGGCGGCTGTCGTCGTGACCGTGAGCGCGGCGGCACTGGCTGGCGGCCTGAGCACCACCGCGTCGGCCGCGGACATCGTGCCGGCCGCGGCGACCGCCGGGTGCGGCAAGGCGCCCACGCTGACCAGCGGTTCACGAACCATCCAGAGCGGCGGCCAGAACCGCACCTTCATCCTGAGGATTCCTGACAACTACGACCGGAACCACCCGTACCGGTTGATCTTCGGGTTCCACTGGAACGGCGGCACCGCCAACGACGTCGACGGCGGCGGGGCGGACGGGGCAGCCTGGTCCTACTACGGGCTGCGGCAGCAGGCGAACAACAGCACCATTTTCGTCGCCCCGCAGGGCAACGGCAACGGCTGGGCCAACCCCGGCGGCCAGGACGTCACCTTCGTCGACAACATGATCAGCCTGATCGAGGCCGACCTCTGTGTCGACACGACGCAACTCTTCGCGCTCGGCTTCAGCTACGGCGGCGGCATGAGTTACTCGCTCGCCTGCTCCCGGGCGAATGTCTTCCGCGCTGTCGCGGTGTACTCCGGCGGGCAGCTCAGCGGGTGCGGCGGCGGTACGCAGCCGATCGCGTACATGGGCATCCACGGCATCGGGGACCCGGTGCTGAACGTCTCCGCCGGACGGTCCCTGCGAGACACCTTCGTCCGGGCCAACGGGTGCACCGCACAGAACCCACCCGAGCCGAGGGCGGGCAGCCTGACCCACATCACCACCACCTACTCCGGCTGCCGATCCGGCTATCCGGTGGTGTGGGCGGCCTTCGACGGCGGGCACACCCCCGGTCCGGTGGACGGCGGCGGGGACAGCGGAGCCAGGACCTGGACCAAGGGCGAGGTGTGGAGGTTCTTCACCCAGTTCGGCAGCACCGACCCCACGCCGACTCCGACGACGTCGCCGACCGCCAGCCCGACCAGCACCCCGCCGCCGGGTGGCACCTCGACCCTGCGCAACGCGGCCTCCGGACGGTGCCTGGACGTCAACGGCGCCTCCCAGACCAACGGCGCGGCGGCGATCATCTGGGACTGCCACGGCCAGAGCAACCAGAGCTGGACGTTGACCGGGGCCCAGGAGCTGCGCGTCTTCGGTGGTAAGTGTCTCGACGTCAACGGCGCCAGCACCGCGAACGGCAGCTCGGTGATCATTTGGGACTGCAACGGCCAGTCCAACCAGCGGTGGCGGCCCAACGCCGACGGTTCGATCACCGGCGTTGGTTCGGGCCGGTGCCTGGACGTGGTCAGCAACGGCACTGCCAACGGCACGCGCGTCCAGATCTGGGACTGCAACGGCGCGGCCAACCAACGATGGAGCCGCATCTGATTCCGGCGGACCTCTCGGGAGGCCACCGGTAGGCCCGGTTCGGCGGCGGAACCAGCCGGTTTCGCCGCCGGACCGGTCGGGCGCGCGGCACCGCACATTCATCTGATATTTCTGCGCCCCAACACATGTCCCACCGGCACCGATCGGCGACTTTTACCTGGTCCACACGGTTGACCGGCGATCGATTCGGTGCCTAACATACGACGTCTATTTATTAGTGATCTTCGATTGAAGCGACTGCGCGCAGTACGCCAGCTCACCGTGTGACGTACGGCTTCGCTGTCGAAACCGGCTGGGGAGGCGGGTCAGATGTTCGATCGAGAGAGTCATCGGCACAGTGCAGGCGAGGTGGAGCCACGCGGACGGTCCCGGCGGCGCCTGTGGCGTCCGCGCCAATGGACCGCCTCGCTTGTGGGATCGGTGGTGATAGCGGCAGCGGTGCTCACCGGCTTCGCCTCGCCGGCCCAGGCGGCAACCGCCATCACGATCAACGGTGGGTCCGGTGGACGGGCGCTCGACGGGATCGGCGCGGTAAGCGGTGGCGGCGGCAACAGCCGGTTGCTTGTCGACTACCCGGAACCGCAACGCAGCGACATCCTGGACTACCTGTTCAAGCCGGGCCGCGGCGCCGCCATGCAGCTACTGAAGACGGAGATCGGCGGGGACACCAACTCCACCTCCGGCGCGGAGCCCAGCCACGAGCACACCCGGGGCAACATCAACTGCAACCGGGGCTACGAGTGGTGGCTGATGGAGCAGGCGAGGGCGCGTAACGCCAACATCGCCCTGGCGGGCCTGTCGTGGGGAGCGCCGGGCTGGATCGGGAACGGCAACTTCTGGTCCAACGACTCGATCGACTACCTGGTGGCCTGGCTGGACTGCGCGGCCACCCACGGGCTGACCATCAACTATCTCGGCGGGTGGAACGAGAAGGGCTTCAACGCCACCTGGTACAAGAACCTGCGCTCGGCCCTCAACTCCCACGGCTACAGCAGCGTGAAGATCGTCGCCTCGGACGACTTCGGCTGGGGCGCCGCCGACGAGGCCCTGCGGGACCCGGCGTTCGCCAACGCCGTGCAGGTCTTCGGCAGCCACTACGTCTGCGGCTACCGCAGCGCGCAGACCAGCTGCCCCAGCTCCGGCAACGCGGTCTCCACCGGCAAGTCGCTGTGGGCGAGTGAGAACGGCTCCGACGACTACAACGCCGGGGCACAGGCGCTCGCCCGGGGCATCAACCGTGGCTACATCGACGGCAAGATGACCGGCTACATCAACTGGCCCGCCATCGCCGCCATCACCCCCAACATCCCGTGGGCGACCACCGGCGTGGCGGTGGCCCAGCAGCCCTGGTCCGGCGCGTACTCGATCGGCAAGAGCGCGTGGGTGATGGCGCAGACCACGCAGTTCACCGCCCCCGGCTGGCGCTACCTCGACGGTTCGACCGGCTACCTCGGCGGTAACCGCAACAACGGCAGCTACGTCTCGCTGAAGTCCACAAACAACAGCGACTACAGCACCATCATCGAGACGATGGACGCCGGGTCGGCGCAGACCCTCGACTTCACCGTCACCGGCGGGTTGTCCTCCGGGACCGTGCACGTCTGGTCGACGAACGTCCGGTCGAACAACACCGCCGACCACTTCGTCCGGGGCAACGACATCACGCCGAGCGGGGGGCGTTTCTCACTCACCGTCCAGCCCGGCTACGTCTACAGCATCACCACCACCAGCGGCCAGGGCAAGGGCACGGCGACCAGCCCGGCACAGGGCACCCTGAAGCTGCCGTACAGCGACACCTTCGACAGCTACGACGTCGGGCGTGAGGCCAAGTACCTCATGGACCAGCAGGGCTCGTTCGAGATCGCCGCCTGCGGCGGTGGCCGCTCCGGCCGGTGCGTACGGCAGATGTCCGAGCAGACGCCGATCTTCTGGACGTCCGGCCAGGCCGAGCCGTACACGCTGCTGGGTGACCTGAGCTGGCGCAACTACACGGTCTCCTCCGACGTCATGCTGGAGAAGTCCGGCTACGCGCAGCTCATCGGCCGCGCGAACACCTACAACCACCAGGGGCCACAGAACCTCAACGGCTACTACTTCCGGGTGACCGACGGTGGCGCGTGGTCGATCCGCAGCAACAACACAAGCGGCAACTGGCGCACGCTGGCCAGCGGTAACACCTCCGCGCTGGGCACCGGACGCTGGCACACCCTGGCGCTCACTCTCAACGGAAGCACCCTCACCGCGAGCATCGACGGCGCCACCGTCGGCACGGCCTCCGACTCGACCTGGGTCGCCGGCCAGATCGGGTACGGCACCGGTCAGGGAGTCACCGCCCAGTTCGACAACCTCACCATCACGCCGGTCGGCAACTCCGGTGAGCCGGGCGCGACCACGGCTATCCGCGGCGCGGGCTCCAACCGGTGCCTGGACGTCAACGGCCAGAGCCAGGCCGACGGTTCGGTCGTGCAGATCTGGGACTGCAACGGCGGCGCGAACCAGCAGTGGACGCTCACCTCGAGCAACCAGCTGACCGTCTACGGCAACAAGTGCCTCGACGTGGCGGGCACCACTGCGGGAAGCCGCGCGCGGATCATGTCCTGCAGCGGCGGTAGCGGCCAGCAGTGGCGGGTCAACGCCGACGGCACGATCACCGGGATCGGATCGGGGCTCTGCCTGGACGTCAACGGCGCGGGCACCGCAAACGGCACCGCCGTGCAGATCTGGACCTGCACCGGTGGCAGCAACCAGCAGTGGATCCGCGGCTGACCGGCTGACCGGCGGGCGAAGGCCCGTACCCGGGTCGTGGCTGCCGGCCGCTCGACTGAGCGGCCGGCAGTCGTCTGCCGCGGCTCGGGCGCTTCGGCGCGCGGGCCGGGTTCCTGCCGGGTGGTGCGCTGCCTATGCTCGACGGGTGCAGGACAACGATCAGACCGTGCTGGCCGGGATGCTCCAGTCGGCCGAGGAGGCCGCGCCCGTCGAGGCGGTCGAGGCGGTCACCGACACCATCGCCAAGGCCCTGGACGCGCTCGACGTGTCGCTGCTCATCGCCGACCTCAGCGGCCGAGCGCTGGTCCGGCTGACCCACCAGACGCTCGCCGACCGCCCCGGTCGGCGGCAGGGCGAGGAGGCCGCCGAGGTTCTCCACTTCGACGGCGGCCCGCACGAGCAGGCACTGCGCCAGCAGACCACGCTCGTGCTGCCCGGTGAGCGCCGCTGGACGGTGCTCGCACCCGTCACCGAGCGCGGCGAGACCATCGGCCTGCTGGAGATCGACCTGCCCGTCGAACCGGGTGCCGCCACGATCGCGGAGATCGCCCGCACCGCGCACGCGCTGGCGTTCGTGGTCATCGCCAACCGCCGGCACACCGACCTGTTCGAGTGGGGGCAACGCAGCACCCCGTTCACGCTCTCCGCCGAGATCCAACGCCGCCTGCTACCCGCCGCGTTCACCTGCGAGGCGAACACATTCGCCCTCTCCGGCTGGCTGGAGCCCGCCGCGAGCGTCGGCGGAGACACCTTCGACTACAGCGTGGCCCGCGACGCGTTGCACGTCAGCGTCACCGACGCGATGGGCCACGGCGTGGCCAGCGCACTGACCGCCACCCTCGGCGTGGGTAGCCTGCGCAACACCCGCCGGCGCGGCGACAGCCTGATCGCACAGGCCGAGACAGCCAACCGGGCCATCGCCGAGAACGCGAACGTACGCGGCACGTACATGACCGCCGTACTGGGCCGCATCGACCTGGGCACCGGTCGGGGCGAGCTGCTCAACGCGGGGCACGTGCCGCCGATGCTGGTCCGCGACGGCCGGGCCGCGCCTGTGGAACTGCCCGCCAACTTTCCGTTGGGCATGTTTCCCGACGAGGGCTACCGCAGCGGCGAGGTGTCCCTGAGGCCCGGTGACCGGCTGGTCATCGTCACCGACGGGATGCGCGAACGCAACGCCAGCAACCTCGACCTGCCCGCCGCCCTGCTCCGCATCGCCCATCTGCATCCACGCGAGGCGGTCCGGGCGCTGTCCGACGAGGTGCTGGCGATCGCCGGGCCGGCCCTGGCCGACGACGCGACCCTGCTCATCATCGACTGGTACGGGAGCCAGGAACCGCGGTCGAGCCGGGCCGGCGCCGACACCGCCCGCGCCAGCGACTTTCCCTAGCGAGGGTGGTCACGACGCCGCCCGTGCCGCCTCCTCGGCGTCGTCCACCGTGTCGAAGATGTCGATCACGCGGTCCACCGAGGTGATCGACAACACCTTACGCACCGTGCGGCGGACCCCGGCCAGGGCGAGCGAACCGCCCCGCGCCTGCAGGTCCTTGTAGGCGACCACGAGCGCGCCGAGGCCGCTGGAGTCTATGAATCCGACGTCGGTCAGGTCGACCACCACCACCTGGACACCGTTCTGCACCAGTTGGTGCAACTGGTCCCGTAGCTCGGGCGTGGTGCTCATGTCGAGGTCGCCGGCGGCCTCCACGACGGTGCCGACCCGCCCCTGCCGCGTTGACAGCGTGAAGTTCACCCAACCCCCTCGGTACGGCCGTCGCCGGCAACTCGGCGACCCAACGCGCCACCCTCACCGTGCCAGAAGTCGGCGGCAACCGCTCGTCGGGGCGCGCCCCCGTCACGGAACTTCCCGCCCCACCAGATCGGGACGGGTGGCCCATTCGACGGCCACCCGCAGCGGGTCGCCGGTGCGGAAGATCGGCGGTTCGTGCAGCAGGAAGTCGCGGTGGCTGATGTTCCAGGCGTACGCGCCGGCCATGGCGAAGGCCAGCACGTCACCCACGCCGATCGGCCCGGCGGTGGCCGAGGAGGACAGCACGTCCTTCGGGGTGCAGAGCTGCCCGACCACGGTGACCGGCCCACCGTCGGTGCGGGCGCCGTCGGCACCGCGCCGCCGGTGCACGGTGAACGGTTGCGGGTGTCCCTTCGCCGCCGGTGTGCGCAGGTGGTGGGTGCCGCCGGCGACCACCACGAACCACTCACCGTAGGAGCGCTTCACGTCGACCACCTCGGTGAGGTACGCCCCGCAGTACGCGGTGACCGACCGACCCGGCTCGATCCGCAGCCGCACCCCCGGGTACGCGTCGAGGACCTCGCCAAGTGCCCGGCCGTAGCCGACCCAGTCGAATCGCGCCGCCGGGTCGGCGTAGTCGACGGCCATGCCCCCGCCGACGTCGACCTCGACGGCACCGAGTTCGGCGGTCGCCCAGCGGACCACTGCGGCGGCGACAGTGGCCGCGAGCGGGGCGTCCAACCCGCTGGCCAGATGCGCGTGGACTCCGCGTACGTCGATGCCGGCCGGTGGTCGGCTTGCGCACTCCACCGCGTCGGCCGGGTCCATCCCGAACGGGCTGGGCCCACCACCCATGACCAGGCTCGCGCCGGGCGCGTCGACCGGCAGGTTCACCCGCAGCAGCACCTGGGCGGACCGGCCGGCGGCGGCGGCCAGCGCGCCGAGTCGCCGCAGCTCGGCCGGCGATTCGACGTGGATGCGGCGCACCCCTGCGGCCAGCGCGGCGGCGAGGTCCGCGTCGGTCTTGCCCGCCCCGGCGTACGCGGCCGGAACGCGACCGGGCGACACCTCGGCCAGTCTCCGCAGCTCGCCCCGACTCGCCGCCTCGAACCCGTCGACGATCGGGGCGAGGGTCCGTAGGACGCCGGGATCCGGGTTGGCCTTGACCGCGTAGAGCAGTTCGACCGGCCGGGGCAGCGCCGCCCGGATCGCGCCGGCATGTGCGGCAAGCGCGTCGAGGTCGTAGACGTAGACCGGGCGGGTCACCGCGGCCGGCCCAGCGGGTTGGGCACCGGCACGAACGGTGCGGCCCGGTCTGCGTCGCGCCGCCACCGGACCAGCAGGTTGGCCTTGGCAACCAGCGGCTCGCCGGCCAGCAACGCACGCAGCTCGGGCGGATCGTCGAGGTCGGCGGCGACCGCCTCGACGACGGCCCGCAGCTCCTGCCACAGCCGCCGTTCGAGGCCCGGCCGCGCGTCGGCAAGCGCCCCGCAGATGCCGCCGAGGTGGTTGACGAACAGGCAGTAGACGATCCGGCGGTGGGCGTCCCGGGGGCCGTAGCGGACCTGCGCCGGAACACCCTCCGGCCAGGCGGCCCACCGGTCGGCGGCGAGCTTCACCCCCTCCAGGTCGCGCAGCAGCACGCGTACCGGGCTACGGTCGCGGTCGAGCACGACGACCACGTTCTGCAGGTGCGCCTCGTACACCACGCCGTGGCTGAGCCAGCCGCGCAGCACCGCCGGCACCAGCAGCTCGACGTACGCCCGCCACCAGGCCACCGGGTCCGGTGTCGCCAGGGGCTCGGCGGCCAGCGCCGCCGCCAGGACCGGGGTGTCCCCGGGTCGCAGGTGCGGGCGCAGGCCGGTGCGCAGGATCGTCCCGTACGCCTCGTCCGGGCCGGGGATGTCGACAGTGCGGTAGGCGGGCTCGGCGAGCAGCCCGACCCCGTCCGGCAGCGGCACCCGGGACAGCAGGTCGGTGAGCGCGACCGCGCCGGTGAGTTCGTAGCGGGCGTTCTTGCGTAGGCAGTTGGTGATCCGCACGTGCAGGCTGGTCTTGACGAAGAGGTCGGCCGCCGGGGCGTAGAGGGTGCGCACGCTCGCCGTCGGCCGCACCGGTACGCCGGCCGCCCCCAGGTCGCGCAGCCGGGGGTGGGTGGGCGGAAGCAGTGCCAGCTGCCAGGGGTGCACCGGCAGGACGCGGTGCCCGGGCGGCGGCCGGGGCGGGTCGAGGGCCGCCACGAGTGGATCGAACGGCCCGGCCCCGGCGACCAGGTCTTCCGGTACGGCGAGCCAGTGCAGCCGGAACGAGGTGCGCAGCTCCGGCGCGTACGCCCGCCAACGCTCCGGGTCGCCGCTGCGCCACTTCGGGGTGGGGTGGTGGGGGTGACCGAAGACGAGTGACTGCTCCGAGTCGACGTACGCGTCGATGGCGGCCTCGCCGGTGCGGGCGCGATCCTCGGTCGGTCGTTCGGCGAGCAGCCGGGCCACGGTGTCCCGGCTGGCGTGGACCTGCTCGACGAACTCGTCGTTCACCAGGCCGGTCCGGGTGGTGAGTTCCGCCGCGACCAACGCGGCCAGCCCGTCGGCGTCCAGGTCCGCCCAGCACCCCGCGTCGGTCATCCGCTGCACCGGACCGGCGTAGCGGTGCGCGCCGAGCGGGTCGGCCCGGGCGACCGCGCAGCGCAGCGTGACCTGGAGGTGTGGCAGCAGCACCCGGGCTGCGCCGTCGACCACGGTCGGTGCACCGTCCGGTGGGGCGAGTTCGCGGATCAGGCACCCGAAGACGGCGTGGGCGGCGGCCAGGTCGGCGAGCTGGCCGGAGGCGGTGGCCGGCCGGGAGCACAACCGCACGCTCGTCATTGTGTCTCCCGCAGGTAGTTCGGGCCGGTACGCAGGTAGTACTTGTTGATGTCGGCGCAGCCCAGCCGCTGTTTGGGCAGCAGGGTGCCGGCGGTGAGCATCGCCTTGACGGGCAGGTGGGCGGCGCGCAGCACCCGTTCGGTGAGGGTCCGCGCCGCCGGTCCGTCGCCCCACCGGTCCCGGGCGGCGGCGAGCCGGGGCGCCAGCGCCTCGGCGGGGGACGGCACGGGCAGCCCGCGGGCGGCCAGCGCGACGAGCGGCGCCGCCGCGGCCAGGTGCAGGGTGATGGTGATGAACACGTCGGCCAGTTCCTGTGGATCGCGCGCCCACATCCGGTGGTCGTGCAGGGTGAGCCCGGTCGGGCCACCGTAACGCGGGTCGAGTCGGGCGCCGTCGTTGTCCTTGTAGAGCAGGCCGACCGAGCCGTCGGCGTGCACCAACAGGTGGATGTTCTGCGGGTGTGCCTCAAGGGCGATGCCGTGGCGCAACCACAGGAAGACGTGCCAGTCGAGGAGCAGGTCCAGGTAGGAATCCAGCAGTGCCGCGGGCCGGTCGGGGCTGATCCGGGCCAGCACCGTGCCCGCGACCGGGTCGGGTGCGGCCAGGGCCGCGACCGGCACCACCTGGACCCCATCCAGGTCGCGCGGAAACCGGCGGAGCAGGAAGCCGCGCCGTTCGTCGCCGTCGACGTGCGCCCAGGTGCTCTCGTCGGCGTGCCGGATCCGCCCGGCGAAGGCGGGTTCGGCGTGGGCGGTCCGGTCGAGCAGCGCGGCGACCGCCGCGCCGTCGGCGAGCGAGCCCGGGTGCAGGGTGCGTCGGTTGCGGGCGCCGAGGCTCGCGGTTGGTAACGGCAGCTTGAGGTGCAGGTACGGGTCGCTGTCGAGCGCCACCGTCCGCATCGAGAGGGTGGGCCGCACCGGTGTCACAGGCAGGTCGGTCACCGGGAGCGCGGCGCGGGCCACGGTGATCGGATGCGCGGGCAGCAGCAGCTGGTCCGGTCGCGCCGCGCGTGGCCACCAGGCCGGCAGCTCACCCGCGAGCCGGACGTCCTGGGCGGGTACGGCGTACCAGCGCAGCGCGAACCGCGGGGCGTGCTCCGGGGCGTACCTGAGCAGTTCGTCGTCGGTGAGACCGTGCCGGCACCGGTCGGTGGGGTAGACGGGGTGCCCGTGGTGGGCGGCGAGCACGTCGTCGAGGAGCGCCGCCGGCAGCCCGGTCGGAGTGTTCGCCCGGGCGGCGGCCACGTCGGCGAGCACCCGTGGCCGGTGCCGGGCGGCGAGCCGCCGGGCCCGGAGGTCGGCGCGGCACTCGGCGCGGAAGTCCCGCCAGCCGGCCGCCGCCTCGCCGTCGTCCCGGGGGGCGAGCAACGTCAGCAGCCCGGCCACGGTGTCCGTCCGGTGGGTGACGGCGTCGGCGAGCACCAGTACGGCCGGCGCGGCGCTACGCAGGGCGTGTTGGAAGCCGTCCGGCCGCACCGGGATGCGCAGCAGGCCGGCGGGGTGCGGCACCTGCCACCAGTCCGGCCCGTCCGGGCGGCCGGTGCTGAGCAGACCGAGGTGATCCTCGCGCAGCAGGGCGTCGAGCACCCGGGTGAACACCTCCCGCTCGCAGTCGTCGCTCACTCGACGATGGTCCACTCAAGACCGCTGCGGAAGGCGGCCAACGACGTCCGGACGCTGTCCCGGTCCGGGGCGATCGCGTGCAGCACGGCCAGGTAGTCGCGGTTCGTGCCGGTGCGCTCGGCGAAGCGGCCCACCGCGCGCAGCGGACGGCAGCCCAGCCGGACCTCGCCGTGCCGGGTGTCGAGCGGCCCGGGTGCGGCGGTGAGTCGGCCCGACCGGTCCGCGCAGACGTACTCGACCTGGGCGTATCCGTCGACGGTGGCGGGCAGCGCGAGGGCGGCCAGCGGCTCGCCGAGGTGCAGCCGGATGACGTGTTCGAACAGCGGAACGCCGAGCAGGTCGGCGAGGATCAGGTCCATCCGGTCGCCGATGAGGCGGTAGTTCACCTCGATCAGCCGGACCCGACCGTCGCCGGTGACGACGTACTCGGTGTGGCAGGCACCGAAGCCGACCCCGAGCGCGGCGAGGCAGGCCCGCAGTCGGGTGCTCGCCGACTCGGTCGGGGGTGACCAGGAGAGGCTCTCCTCGGTGAAGGTCGGTGGTGGGCCGAGGCCGGTGCGCCACCCGCCGAGGGAGGCGAGACCGGTGCCGTCGCCGAGGGTCTCGAAGGTCCGCAGCTCACCGTCGAGGTACTCCTCGACCACCAGGGCCACGTCCGGCCGGCGGCTCCGGATCTCGGCGACCCGGGCGACCAGCTCGGCGTGGTCGGCCACCAGGTACGCGTCCTCGCTGGCCACCCCTTCGCGGGGTTTGACCACCGCCGGGAACATGCCGACCGGCACCCGCGGCGCGGCTGCCGGGTCGACGGTGACGGTGCGTACCAGATCGAGGCCGGCGGCGGCGATCGCCCGCCGGGCCGCGGCCTTGTCCTTGCAGAGCCGGGCGGCCTCCGGGTCCTTGCCGGGCAGGCCCAGCTCTCGGGCGGCGATCGCGGTGGCCTCCTGGAGATGGTCGCTGTTGGACAGTAGCGCCATCGGCGGGTTCGGTGCCGCCGCCGCGACCACCGCTGTCGCGTCCCGGACCGCGCAGCGCGTCACCGGCACGTCCGCCGGCCATTCCGTGGGCCGATCGGTGAGCACCGTGGCCGACAGCCCCAGCGCCGCCGCCGCCGGCAGGAACCCGTCCAGGACGGCGTCGGTGGGGTTGAGCGCGGTCAGCCAGATCCTCATACCGCCCTCCGTCTGACTACCCGATCACGCCGCTGCCCGCGCGTCGTGCGGCACCGGCTGCTCCACGATCGGGTCGGCGCCGGGACCCGGCCGGTGCGGGAATCGCCGCTGGTGCGCGAGGCCGAGGACGACGCCGGCGGCCACCAGCACGATGGCCGCGACCGCGACCGCCGGGTAGCCGACCCGGTCGGCCGCCGCGAGGCCGACGGACGCCGCCACGAACGAGCAGACCAGGCCGAACGACGACAGGACGGTGAAGTCGGTGCCGCCGGTGTCGGGGCGCGAGTAGTCCATGTTGACCGTGTAGAGCACGACGTTGGCGACGGTGTAGGCCACCATGAAGCAGCAGAGCGCGACGACCGTCGCCGCCAGCGGCGCACGCCCGTTCATCAGCGGCAACAGCAGCAACGTCGACACCGTGAGGGTCACCCCGCCGACCACGAGCACGCCACTGCGCCCGAAGCGACTGACCCCGAGCCCCGCGACCAGGCCCGCCACGATGGCCGGAGCGCTCGTCACCACGCCCGTCACGACACCGATCCGACCCAACGACCAGCCCGCGTCGACAAGGGCCGGCGTGACCAGGGCGTACGCCATTCCGGCGCCGACGTAGACAAGCGGCACCACGCCGAAGGTCCACCATCGGCAGCCCGGCTGGCCGAACACCGACAGCAACGCCCGGTAGGCAGTGCCCACCCGGGCCACCCGATCGGTCCGGGCCGGCTCCCGGAACCGCCACACCACGAGCAGACCGACAGCGGTCATCGCGGCCAGCAGACCGATCGCCGGTGCCCAGCCGAACCTGTCGTAGACCAGCACGCAGGCACCGCCGCCGAGCAGGTTGCCGAGGTAGCTGGCGGCGACCTGGATGCCGTTGCCGGTGCCCCGGGCCGACTCGGCGAGCATCCGGACGGCCACGGCGTCGACGGCGATGTCCTGGGTGGCGGAGAAGAAGACGTACGCGGCGCAGATCGCGATGATCGGCCCCAGCGCGTCGGCCGGGTCGGCGAACGGCAGCAGCGCCAGCAGGGCGAGCACCAGGGCGCTCTGGAGCACGAGCAGCCAGGATCGGTAGTGGCCGCGGTGTCGCGACCCGTACCTGTCGAGGATCGGCGCCCAGAGGAACTTGATGGGCCAGATCAGCCCGACGATCTGCAACAACGCAAGGGTGTCGAGTGAGGTGCCGCCGTCGCGCAGGATGGCGGTCAACCCGACGGTGATGAAACCGACGCCGAGGTACTGGGTGACGTACAGCGCGGTGAGCGTGCCGAGCCGGCCCTTCATGCGGCTTTCCAGTAGCCGAGGGAGGTCAACCGGTCCTTGTCGACGCCGAGCGTCCGTCGAATGTGCCGGGTGATGCCACGGGTGCTGGCGGCCTCGCAGGCCACCCAGTAGTGCGCCGCGCCGCTGGCCGGCAGCGCCGCGCACACAGTGTCGACGAGGTGTTGACCGGCGTCGCGCCGAGGCACCCAGGTGACGTCGTGGTGCTCGCGGGTGCGCAGCGCGAGCGCCTTCTCGCCCTCGTGGGCGTACTCCAGCCAGACCGTGGCCGGGATGTCGGCGCCGGCGTCGAGCAGGCTGTTCACCGCGGGTAGCGACGCGGCGTCGCCGACGAGGTAGAGGTGTTCGGGCGCCGGGTCGGGCAGTTCGAACGCGCTGCCCTGGACGGTCGCGGTGATGGTGTCGCCGACCTGCGCCCCGGTGGCCCAGTTGGCCGCGCAGCCGTCGTGGAGGGCGAATTCGAGCGTGAACCGACCGGTGGCCGGGTCGGGGTCGACAAGCGTGTACGCGCGCTGGTGGGCCCGCCCGTCGTTGTCGAACCACAGCCGGATCCACATCGTGGGGTGCACCCCGCACGCCGCCAGCAGGCCGCCCCCGTCGAGGAGCAGGCGCTGGTAGTGCCCGTCGATCGACTCGGTGCCCAGCACGGTCAACCGAAAGTCCCGGCCGCCCATGGCCTTGAGGACCAGGGCCTCCCAGTTCCGTTTCACGCACCCCTCCAGGTAAGGTCATCCTTGGTTAGGGGAGGTTAACCTAAGTTGCGCCCCCGATGGAACAGAGGAGCGCGCCCGATGACACACCTGGAGAAGGTCGCCGGTCTCGGTGAGTTGTCGTTGCTGACAGTGGACCCCGACCGGCACGCCGCCCTCCTGCACGGCTGGGTCAGCCAACCCCGGAACTCCTTCTGGGGCATGGGCGCACACACAGTCGACGAGGTCCGCGACATCTACGCCTTCGTGGACAGCCTGCCGACGCACCACGCGTACCTGATCATGGTGGAAGCCGAGCCGGTCGGCCTGTTCCAGACCTACCAGCCCGAGGCCGACCCGGTCGGCGAGCGTTACCGGGTCCAGCCCGGCGACATCGGGATGCACCTGCTGCTCAGTCCGGACCGGCGGATCGCCCGCGGCCTCACCAACGCCGTCGGGCCGGCGCTGGCCCGCTTCCTGTTCCGCGACCCGGCCGCCCAGCGGATCGTCGTCGAGCCGGACGTCCGCAACCACCTCGCCCTGCGCCGGTTGGAGATCGAGGGCTTCACCTTCGACTCGGAGATCGACATGCCGGACAAGCGGGCTCAGCTCGCGTTCCTCACCCGCGCCCGCTTCGTGGCGAAGCACCCGACGCCGGCCTGAACACCGACCCTTGTCGGTGGCGGCCAGGGGCGACCCAGGCGTAGCGCCGCAGGTGGGAGAGCTGGCCGTGCATGGCGGCGGCGGGCGCGGTGTGTCACTGCCGCAAACACTAACGGTCCATATCGACTCATCCTTTCGGCTAGGAAACTCTCAATCTTTCGGGTAGTGTCCAGGTCGACAGGTGAATGACATGACGCGGCGGCGAGGCCCGTGATCGTGGCCATGCGTTGCGACAGCGCACCCCGCCCGCACGTGCGCCCCGGCGACAGCCAGTTCGGAGAACTTCTTCCGGTCGATCCGATTGACGGGCAACTGTGGGAAGGACCACCTCATGGCCAGCATCGCCGGAACCGCTACCAGCACCCTCCGCGGCAACCGAAGCAGTGACCAGAGCCCGGACGAACTGCTGGCCACCCTGGCGGCGACCCCGGCCGACGACCCGCGCCGCCAAGCGCTGCGGGACCGCGTCATCGAGGCCTGGCTGCCGCTCGCCCGACACCTGGCCCGCCGCTACGGCGGGCGCGGCGCCGCCGACGAGGACCTGAGCCAGACCGCCTCGGTCGGGCTGATCAAGGCGGTCGACAACTTCGACCCCAGCCGCGGCATCGACTTCGCCGGGTACGCCATCCCCACCATCATCGGCGAGATCAAGCGGTACTTCCGGGACCGCACCTGGGCGGTCCGCGTGCCCCGCCGCCTCCAGGAGTTGCGCCTGTCGATAAGCGCGGCGAACAGCGCGCTGACCCAGACCCTCGGCCGCTCGCCGACAGTGGCCGACATCGCGTCCCACCTCGACCTCTCCGAGGAGACCGTCCTGGAAGGGTTGGAGGGTGCCCGCGCCTACCGGGCCACCTCACTGTCCACCCCGATCGGGGCCGGCGACCGGGAGCTCGGCGACACTCTCGGCGGCGACGACCACGAATTCGACGTCGTGGAGATCCGGGTGGCCCTCGGGCCGGCCCTCGCCACTCTGCCGGAGCGCGAACGCGAGATCCTGAGCCTGCGCTTCCACGGCAACCTGACCCAGTCCCAGATCGCCGAGCGGGTCGGTGTCTCGCAGATGCACGTCTCCCGGCTGATCAACCGGTCGTTGGCCACGCTGCGTCGCCACCTCTCCGGCGACAACTCGTTCTGACCGTCGGCGTCGTCGACCGCTCAGAGCTGGACGACGTGACCCACCCGTGGCGGCGTACGACCGGCGAGGACGTCGAGCCAGGCCCGCTGGAGGGCCGCCGGCCCGGCACCGACCTGGACGTCGAGCCACCCGCCCACGATCGCGGTGAAGCGTTGCCAGGCCTCGGTGAACCGCTCGTCGAGCCCCGCACGGCCCCAGTCCTGGCCGCGTTTGCGCATCTGTACCGGCGCGAAGAACACCTCGTCGGCGGCGTCGGCGTTCGGCGTCTGGGTGGTGAGGCCGACAGCGATGTCCCGGACCAACCGGTCGCCGAGGTGCCGACGCAGGGCGGCCCGGGTCGAGGGCGCGCCGGACAGGTCGAGGTACACCGAGGCAACGGCGTCCAGTGCCTCGATGTCGTCGTACGCGACGACCTGGTCGTAGCAGCCGAGCGAGCGGGTGAAGGTCAGGTTGCCGGGTGAGGTGAGCCCGACCAGGCGCGGCCCGCGCCCACGCAGCTCGAACGCGGCGGCGTACGCGGTCTTGCTCGACGCCGAGGACAGCAGCAGCGACTCGGCACCGTAGCAGTCGTTGTCGAGAACCTGGTCGGCAAGCATGAACGAGGTGAAGAACAACGGCCGGAACAGGATCAGCAGATCCTCCTGGTCGGGCCGGTACGCCGGGTCGCCCGTGGTCGACCGGTACGCGTTGTACGGGGACGGCAGCTCGGCCCGGTGCGGGCTGGCGTCCCGGAACCCGGACGCGTCCACCCGGTCCGGCCGGACCAGCAGGTGACCCGCGGGCGGGAGATAGCCGTAGATCCGCTGCCCCACCACGACGCCCGCGACAGTGGAGGCGACCACCTCGGCGAAGCCCCAGAGCGGCGGCAGACCCCACTGTGGCCCGAGCCCCACCGGCGGAAAGAACTGCCAGTAACGCATCGCCTCACCGAGCACCGCGTAGGTCACGTTGTTGGCGGTCAGGCCGACCCGGTCCACCCGCAGCAGCGCCTCGCCGTCGGCCACCGCGGGCGGGTCGCCATCGACGAGCGTGGTCCGTCCGAGGTCGTCACGCGCCACGGCGAAGGTCCATGAGTCGGCCATGAGGTGACGCTAGACACCCGCGCCGACCCAGACAAGTGCACTGAGAGTGCAAAATCCCACTGCTCCGGTCAGGACCGGGAAGCGGCGAGGTCGCGGAGGTGCGCGAGCGGCAGATGCGGGGGCCGCCACTCCAGGAAGAGCGCTGTGGCGTCGTCCTCAAGCCGATCGTCCTGGTAGCCGACGACGGCACGCACCAGGCGACGCATCGTCTCCGGGCTGGGCAACCCGTCGTTGAGGGCGCGGTTGACGAAGTCGATGAGCCGCTCCAACCCGAACTGGATGCCGTCGGAGCTCCGCGCGTCGGTGATGCCGTCGGTGTAGGCGAGGATCCGGTCGCCCGGGTGCAACTCCTCCACGTGCACCGTCGGGCGGCGGGCCGACAGGTGACCCAGGCCGAGCGGCAACGCCGTCGGCCCCGGCAGCTCCCGAATGGCCTTGCCGTCGCGCAGCAACATCGCACCCGGGTGACCCGCGTTGATCGTGCTCAGTCTGCCGGTCCGATGGTCCAGCTCGATGAGCAGCCCGGTCGCGAAGAAGTTGGGGTGCTCGGAACGCACCCACTTGTCGATGCTGATCGCCGTGTCGACCAGGTCGAGCCCACACCGGCGGGCGTTGCGGTACGCGCTGACCACGAGTGAGGCAAGCGTGCTCGCCTTGATGCCGTGCCCACAGGTGTCGAAGAGCCCGACGCTGAGCACGTCCCCGTTCAACGCGTAGTCGAAGATGTCGCCGCCGACGTCGTAACAGGGTTCGAGGATCGCGGTGATCACCAGGTCGTCGGTGGCGAAGGTCAGCGGCGGCAGCAGCCCCCACACGATCTCGGCGGCGACCTGCATCGGCAGCCGCCGCCGCATCCGCTCGACCACGTCACCGTAGAGCCGCCGGTTGACCAGGATCTGGGCGATGTTCACCGCCACCTCCCAGGCTGGGCCGTCCATCGCCGGGTCGGCGGCGGCCGGCGAGACGACCTCCAGCACGCCCATCCGTTCGCACCCGAGCAGCAGTGGCACCCAGACCCGATCCGGGCTGTCGGGGGCGCGCTGGATGTCGAGGTTGGTGAAGGCCCGCCCGGCGAGAGTCGTCTCGATCGACAACGCGTCCCGGACCAGACCCGCGCCGAGCAGCGGCACGAGCAGGGACTGCGTGTAGTCGGCCAGGTAGATCACGATCTCGGTGGCGTCGATGGCGGGAGCCGCCTGGGCCACGAGCTGGGACAGCTCGTCCGGACCGCCCCTGGGTGCGTTGAGCTGGAGCCAACGCACCATCTCGCCGACGTCACCCAAGCTCCCACCTCCCCGAATCCTCCCCGACCGCGGGAGCACGTGGTGCGACCGTGAGGCTACCTTGCCCTCAGCGAGTTGGGACATCGGCGAGGTCGGCCGGGTCGAGGTGCAGGGTGGCGAGCAACCCCGAGTGCTTGGCCGGGTCCACCCGCTCCGGCAGTTCGCGCTCGACCCAGTCGGCTCTGGCCTGCTGGCCCCGGTCGCGCAGCGCGGTGACGATCCGGTGCCTGGCGATGCTCATCTGGTGCTCTCCTCTTAGGCGTTCAGGACTGTCATTCGCACGGACGGCGGCGGTCCGGACCACCGCCGTCCCGGCGGTGCTGACAGGCGGACCCGACAGCCGGGACGGGGCCGGCGGTCACTAACACGACCAGCCGTCGCGGCGGTGGGGATGACGATCGGTAAGGCCCTGTTTCGGCTGGTGGCGGACGGCGTCCGGCGGCCACCGCAGTCCCGGGCGACGTGTTCACCGTACGCCCTCGCGGTGCGCCACCGCACCGGCACCGGCCACCCGACCGACCGGGACGCGCTGCCGGCGCCTCGGATCGATTGATCAGGGCTCCAGCACCACCTTGCCGGCCCGGCTGCGTGTCTCGGCGAACACCAGCGCGGTGGAGACCTCGCTGAGCGGGTAGCGGGCGGCGATCTGCGGCACGATCACCCCCTGCCGCAGCAGGTCGAGCACGATGCCCAGGTCGGTGCGCAGGCGACGCCGGAACGCGGTACGGCGGGTGAGGTGACCGGCCCAGAAGTTGTAGAAGCCGACCTGGTGGCCGTTCGGCAGCGCGTTCCAGGTGTAAAGGCGCGTCAGCACCTTCACGAAGACCCACCCGATCGGCTGGCCGGAGTTCACGGCGGCGGCGTTGCCGTAGACCACGAGCGAGCCGCCGGGGGCGAGCAGGCCGTACGAGGTTCGTACACCCGGGCCACCCACCGGGTCGAAGACGGCGTCGACACCGCCCGGCGACAGCGCACGCACGTGGGCGGCCAGATCCGGGTCACGGTAGTCGAGCGGTTCGACGCCGAGTTCACGCAGCGCGGCGTGGTGCCGTGCGGCGGCGGTGCCGATGACCCGCAGGCCGAGGTGTCGTCCGAGTTGGACGAGTACCGTGCCGACGCCACCGTTCGCGCCGTGCACGAGGATGGTCTGCCCGGCCCGCAGGCCCGCCTTCCGCAACATCTGCCAGGCCGTCACACCGTTGACGACTACCGTCTCGGCGGCGGCGGGGTCCAGATCCGCGGGTACGGGGGTCAGGGCGTCGATGTCGACGAGCGCGTGGGAGGCCCACCCGCCGGTCTTGGTGACCGCCGCGACCCGGGTGCCGATGAGTGCGTCGTCCGCGCCGGGGCCGACCGCCCGGACCGTGCCGACGAGGTCGTAGCCGGGCACGAAGGGGAACTTCGGCTGGCCGGGGTAGCGGTCGTGGCGCATCTGTTGTTCGGCGAACGAGATGCCGGTGGCCTCGACCTGGACGAGCGCCTGCCCCCGGGCGGGGACGGGCATGGCGCGTCGGCGCAGGTGGAGTCCGTCGGGCTCCACCACGCCGGGCAGCACCACTTCGGTGATCGTCGCATCCGGGTTCATCGGATTCTCCTTGTTTGTAAGTGTGCACTCACACACTTGTCCGGGTCAAAAAATGGGCCACTGTCGTGGCCCAGGGTCGGTGGTCGGGTCAGGGGTGGCGGATGCCGGCGGTCAGCGCGCGGGCCCACGGCTCGGAGACCTGCTCCAGGCCGGCCGTGACGATCAGGTGACAGAGCTGGCCGTACGCGAAGAAGCGCTGCACCTGCGCGTCGTCGGCACCGGCCCGGTCCTGCACGAAGGTCGCGATCCGCCGGTAGCCGGCCCGCACCGCCTCGGCGATCTCGGGGATGTCCGTGACGGCCTGCGCCTGCACCTGGAAGAGCAACAGGTCACGGTCGGCGATCAACTCCGCGTACGCGCGGCCCATGGCGTCGAGGATCTCCTCGGGGCTGCTCCCCGCGGCCTGCTCCGCGCCCGCCTCGATCGCCGCGGCGATCCTGTCGAAACACGCCCCGGCCGCCGCCACGAACAACCCGAGCTTGCCGGCGAAGAGCCGGAAGACGTACGCCTCGGAGATGCCGGCGGCGGCGGCCACTGCGGTGACCGGGGTGGCATGGAAGCCGGTGCGGGCGAACGCCGACACCGCGGCGTTCAGCACGGTGACCCGACGGGCCTCGGCGGTGGATCGCATGTTTGTAAGTGTGCACTCACAAACAATGGTCGTCAAGTCCGTCGGCCCGGCCGCCGGTGCGCAGCGCTACGCGCACGTCCCCACCCACGCAGCTCACTCGGACGGGTAGAGCCGGGCCGGGTCACCGGGTCGGACGCTGTCCGGAAGGTCGTCCCGGGTGCTGGCGGCGAGCGAGCCGAGCAGCGCCAGCGAGCGCGCGGACTCCGTACCCGGCTCGGCGTGGTAGATCACCAGCAGCTGCCCGTCGGCGCCCGCGACGGCGAGCTTGTCGCAGTACAGGTCGAGGTCACCCACCTCGGGATGATGCAGTCGGCTGACCACACCCTCCCGCCTACGCACCTCGTGCCGCGCCCACAGTTGGCGGAAGCAGTCGCTCTTGAGGGACAACTCCCCCACCAGCGCCGTCAACCGGGGGTCGTCGGTGGCCCCGCCCGAGTCGGCGCGCATCTGCCCCACCACGCTCTGCATCGCCTGCCGCCAGTCGCGGAACAGCTCCCGTTCGGCAGGGTCCAGGAACACCGCGCGGAGTCGGTTCGCGCCCGGGGCGAGATTCGGCGACAGGACCCTCGCCATCGGGTTCGAGGCCAGGATGTCGAGGTAGCGGTTCTGCACGAAGGCCGGCATGTCGAGCTGCCGCAGCAGGTGCAGGATGCTGGCCGGCACCCGATCGGCGGCCGGTCGGACCGCCCGACGCGACCGCGCCCGGCTCAACCCGATCAGGTACGCGGTCGCCTCCGGATCCAACCGCAGCACCCCGGCCAGGGCATCGAGCACCTGCACCGAGGGGTGCCGTTCGCGTCCCTGCTCCAACCGCAGGTAGTAGTCGGCGCTGATGCCGGCCAGCATCGCCACCTCCTCGCGCCGCAGCCCCGGCACCCGGCGCAGGCCCACGCCGGGACCGAGCCCGACGTCCTCGGGCCGGGTCTGCTCCCGACGGGCACGCAGAAAGTCGCCGAGTGGGTTCATCGCGTCCATACCACCGACGGTAGATCGCCCGGCCGTCCGTTGACTGGGCGTGTCACTACCAGGAACAGCTCGCCCTGCCGGTCGGCCGACCGTCGGCGCACAGTCGAGGCGTACCGACTCCCAGCACGGATAGAGGACCACATGAGCGAGAACCTTCCCGGCGGATCCCTGACCCTGGCTGACGGCCTCACCCTGAGCCGGATGGGCTACGGGGCGATGCAGTTGGCCGGCCCGGGTGTGTTCGGCCCGCCCCGCGACCGCGAGCAGGCGCTCGCCGTGCTCCGCGAGGCCGTCGAGCGCGGGGTCCGGCACATCGACACGAGCGACTTCTACGGCCCGGTGGTGGTGAACGAGCTGATCCGCGAGGCGCTGCACCCGTACCCCGAGGATCTGCACCTGGTCACCAAGGTCGGCGCGCGACGCGGCGCCGACCGCTCCTGGATCCCGGCGCTGGAGCCGGACGAACTGAAGGCCCAGGTCCGGGACAACCTCCGACACCTCGGCCTGAACGTCCTCGACGTGGTCAACCTGCGGGTCGGGGTGGCCGAGGGCACCGGCGACGATCCCCTCTCCGAGCAGTTCGGCGCCCTCGCGGACCTGCGACAGGAAGGGCTGATCCGGCACCTCGGGCTCAGCAACGTCACGCTCGACCAGCTCACCGAGGCCCAGGCCATCGCCCCGGTGGTCACCGTCCAGAACCTCTACAACCTCGCCAACCGCAAGGACGACGCCCTGGTGGACAGGTGCGCGGCGGAGAACATCGCGTTCGCGGCGTTCTTCCCGCTCGGCGGGTTCACGCCGTTGCAGTCCGACACCCTCAACGACGTGGCCGCCCGGGTGGGCGCCTCGCCGCAGCAGGTCGCCCTCGCCTGGCTCCTCCAGCGCTCCCCGACGACCGTGCTGATCCCGGGCACCTCGACGCTGGCGCACCTGCGGGAGAACCTCGCGGCGGCCGAGCTGAAGCTGCCGGCCGACGCGATCGAGGAACTGGACACCATCGGTTCCTAGGGCTGTTTCATCAGGACTGGCCGACAGCCCCTAGTGCTGGCGCGGGCGGTTGCGGACGAGTGCGAGCGTGAGCACGGCGGTGACCAGGAAGACGATCCCGGTGATGCGCAGGCCGGCCTGGACGCCGGAGGTCAGCGCCTCGGCCAGTGCCGCCCGGACCGGATCGGGCAGCGGTTGGTCGCCGGTGGCACCGGCGGCCACCGCCGCCCGCACGGCGGACCGGGTGGGTTCGCCGACCTGGTGCGCGGCCAGCCGGTCGGGCAGGTCGGCAAGCATGGTGGTGGTCAGGAGCGTGCCCAGCAGGGACGCGCCGAGCACGGAGCCGACCTGGCGGGCGGCGTTCACCGCACCGGAGGCCATGCCGGCCTGAGCGGGCGCGACGCTGGCCAGGGCCGCCGCCGTCGCCGGGGCCACCACCAGAGCACTGGCGACGCCGAACAACGCGAACAGCGCCCAGCGAGCACCGAACGAGGTGGTGGGGCCCTGGGCCGCCAGCGCGAAGCTGGCCACCGCACCCAGGACCAGGCCGAGGGCGATCGGTGCCTTGAAGCCGGTACGACGGATCGCCTGCCCGACGCCGAAGGCGGTGAGCGCGTAGGCGCCGAAGAGCACGAGCATCCGCCAGCCGGTGTCCAGCGGGCTGAGCGCCTGGGCCCGCTCGTGGAAGAGGACAAGCAGGATCGCCACGCCGGTGAAGCCGAACAGCGATACCGCGGCGACGACCATGACGGCGCTGAACGACGCGGACCGGAACAGCCGTACGTCGAGCATTGGCGCACCGGCCCGTAGCTCGACAAACACGAACCCCACAAGTGCGACAAGCGCGACGATCCACGCCACCAGCACCACCGGGCTGGCGTAGCCGGCCTTGCCACCCTGGATCATCGCGTAGACGGCGGCGGCGATGGCGACGGTGCCCAGCAGGAGGCCGGGTACGTCGAGTCGGGCGGCGCTCGGCTGGGACTCGGCCACCCCGACGGCGGCGACGACGAGAGTGATGACGCCGAGCACGATGGTCGACAGGTAGACGCTGTGCCACCGGTGGTGCTGGAGCAGCGTGCCGGCGATGAGCGGGCCGACCGCGAGCCCGATGCCGGAGGCCGCCGACCACGCGGTGATGACCTCGGTACGTCGGTGCGGATCGGTGAAGGTCGCGCCGAGGATCGCCAGGCTGTTCGGCAGGATCAGGGCTCCGCCGAGGCCGGCGACCAGCTGCCCGACGATCACCCAGGCCACGGTCGGGGCGCTGGCCACGACGGCGGCACCAACGATCATCGCGATGACTCCGGCACCGAACATGCGCTTGCGCCCGTAGCGGTTGCCGAGGGTGGCCGCGGACAGCACCACGCTCGCCACCATCAGCGTGTAGGCGCTGGGGACCCAGATCAGGGTGGTCGGATCGACCCGCAGATCCTGCTGGATCGTGGTCAGCGCGGATACCGTCGCGGTGATCTGGAAGAACGTGATCATCGCGCCCAGACACATGGCGATCAGGGTCACCGGACGGGAGCCACGGACCGACGACCGGACGACGCCGGCCGGTCCGGGCGCGGGTGGGGCTGCGGTGTTGCTGGTCACTGGCATCCTCAGGGACGGGCGGGCTGGCTTGCATATGCAGAAGTCAGCACGCCCCAGTGAAGCACCTGACTAATCGCAATGCAAGTCAGATAGGCTGGGTGACATGGAGGACCTACGGGAAGACCGCGACTCCTGGTCGAGCGAGAACTGCTCGGTGGCCCGGGCGATGGACATCGTGGGCAGCAGGTCGACGGTCCTGATCATGCGCGAGGCCCTGCTCGGCACGCGCCGCTTCGACGACTTCGTCCGCCGGGTCGGCGTCGGTGAACCCGCAATGGCCGCCCGACTCAAGGACATGCTCGCCGCCGGCCTACTCGAACGCATCCCGTACCGGGAGCCCGGGCAGCGCACCCGCCACGAGTACCAACTCACCCGCAAAGGCCGCGAACTCCTGCCGGTCATCACCGCCCTGCGCAACTGGGGCGACACCTGGGCCGCCGACGACGCCGGCCCATCCGTCGTCGCCACCCACCACGACTGCGGCGAGCCGGTCCGCGCGGTACTCCGCTGCGCCGCCGGCCACGAGATCACGGACGGCGACATCGACATCGCCGCCGGCCCGGGCATCATCCGACGCGCCTGACGGCCGAGCCGGCCGGGCACGGGAGCCGCCGGGCGCGCGGGGCCGCCGGGCGCGCGGGCCGCCGGGGCGGGCTCGATCCGAGGCGACCGGCAGGCGGGCGGGCTCATTCCTCGCGGCGGCCGGGCAGGCGGGCCGCCGGGCCGGGCGTCATTCCTCGCAAATCGGCATGCGGGCCGCCAACCTGAGGTCCCGATGGCACCAGCACAGCACCACTTATCAATCGATTTTGATCGCTAAAACTGTCGTACACCTGTTCTAGTCTCTGGTCATGGTTGAGGAGTTGGCGCGGGCAGACGACGCCGTCGCCGTCTGCGTCGACGACGCCGCCTGGGCCCTCGCCGACGATGAGCTGATCGCGGCGCTCGACGCCGCACACCGCCTGGCGCAACGCCTCGCCGCCGTCACGCTCGCCCTGGTTCGCGAGATCGACGGTCGGGGCACCGCCCGCGCGCAGGGCGCGTCCAGCACAGCGGTCTGGCTGCGCGAACGACTCCGGCTCACCGTTCCCGCCGCCCGCCGGCTCGTCGACCTCGCCGCCGCCCTGGAAAGCGGCAATCCTGGGGTACGCGCCGCTCTGGCCAACGGGGACATCACCCTCGACCAGGCCCGGGTCATCGCCGACACCGTCACCACCGTGCACACGGCCGCCGGCGCGGAGGCCGCCGACAAGGCCGTCGGTGTGCTCACCGAGTGGGCCGGCCAGTTCGACAGCACCCTCCTGCGCAAACTCGGCACCCGCATCCTCGACCACGTCGCACCCGAGGCCGCCGACGCCGCCGCTCGGGCAGCACTGGAAGCCGAAGCCCGCCAAGCGACCCGCGACCGTCACCTCACCCTCTCCGAACTGTCCGACGGGCGGCTCCGACTCACCGGCACCCTCGACACCGAAACCGCCGGCCTGCTCCGCGCCGCCATCGACCCGCTGACCGCCCCGTCCGGTCCAGACGACAGACGCTCCCCCGGGCAACGCCGCCACGACGCACTCGCCGACCTGTGCCGACTCAGCCTGCGCACCGGCGACCTACCCGAGCACGGCGGCGATCCCGCGCAGATCGTCGTCACCACCAGCTACGACATGCTCGCGAGACAACTCGACGCCGGCACCCTCGACACCGGGCTGCGGCTCACCCCGGAGACGGTGCGTCGGCTCGCCTGCGACGCCGCGATCCTGCCCGCCATCCTCGGCAGCGCCGGCCAGGTCCTCGACGTCGGAAGACAACGCCGCCTCATCACCGGCCCACTCCGACGCGCACTCGTCCTCCGCGACCGCGGCTGCGCCTTCCCCGGCTGCGACCGCCCACCCCGCTGGTGCGACGCCCACCACATCCGACACTGGGCCGACGGCGGCGACACCAGCCTGGCCAACGCCGTCCTGCTCTGCGGCCACCACCACCGACACCTCCACCACAGCGACTGGACCGTCCGCTTGGCCGGCGACGGTCAGCCCGAATTCATCCCACCGGCCTGGCTCGACCCCGAACAACTCCCCCGCCGCAACCACTACCACCGGCGGACATAGACACGACCTACCGACGCTGAACCCACCTTCGCCACGCAGTCGGTTCCAGGCAGGTCTCCACGTCGCTGGGCCGGGGTGCTCGATGACCCGCGCGCGCTCGGCGGGACCACCACGGTGGCGCGACCGCACAGGCCGGCGCCGGGTGTGAGCCCGGCCCGCCGCGGGCCACGTCCCTACCCACAGCCACCCACCCCCGTGACGGCCGACCACCTTCGGAGACGACCACCCGCGGGGAGTGCCACCCGCGCGGGGAAGGCCATTCGCGGGGAGAGCCACCACGGAGACGACCACCCGCGGGGAAGGCCACCCCGGAGACGGCCACCCGCGGGGAGGGCCACCGCGGGGAGGGCCACCCCGGGGAGGGCCACCCCGGGGAGGGCCACCCCGGGGAGGGCCACCCCGGGGAGGGCCACCCCGGGGAGGGTCAGGATGTCGCGGGCCGGCGTCATGGGCTTCCTGGGCGGCGAGCCGCCTCCCGCCATGCGCGGACCAGCGCCGGTACGCCGGAGTAACGCTCGGCAGGGGCCGCCCTGGTCGCCCGGTCCACGACGCGACGCTTGTCGTCGTTGCCCCGCCAGCCCGCGGGCGAGTCAAGCAGGTGGCGCAGGGTGCGGCCGAGCAGGTGCACGGTGGTCCGCTCGTCGATCACCGCGCCCCGGACGAACTCCTCCGGCGCCATGTAGCGCCGCGAGCCGGGCAGCCGTTCGGCGTCGAGCACAAAGGGTCCGGGGCGGTACTCGTCCAGGTCGATCAACCGCATCCGTGCGGCGGAGAAGTCGTACAGGAAGCAGCCGTCGTAGAGGTCGACCGCGACGAGGCCGGCGGCGCTGACGGCGAGATGAGCGTCGAGGATCGCGTCGAGGGCCGCCTCGACCTGCGGCAACGGCAGTTGCTGGAACCGGGAGAGCCCGGTCCGGTCCGCACCATGCACGGTGGCGTGGTTCAACACGTCGCCGTCGTACCAGGGGTAGACGAGCGTTGGCCCGGCCGGTCCGTCGACCGTCCGGATTGGACGGACGATCGTGCGGTGGCTGACTGCGGCGTGCACCGCGCGGGCTCGGTCGAGGGAGGCTCTGCCCTCGGCCGTGATGGCCGTCTTGACGAGCCACCGCCGGCCCGCCTGCTCGACCCCGTAGGAGAGGCAGCCGGAGTCCTGTTCGTCGAAGACCACGAAGGCCGTCTCGATCGCCGGCACCGAAAACCGCTGAAATGACATCGACACCCCCGAGTCGGCGTCGTCCAAATGACGCGCAAAGTACCCCTTGTGTTACGAGCCTGTTTCCAAGATGACAGCCAGGTTACGAGTGCTTCTCGATGATCGGTGCCGAACCTAGGTTTCGGCCACCGTCATCAGTCGTGGCGGCCGGCACCGAACGTGGAGGCAACGACGTGCCACAACCGAACACACATCGGACCGGACGGGTCAGGCGCGGGGTCAGCATGCTGGCCGCCGTGGCACTGACCACGGCCGGCCTGACCAGCCTGCCCGGCAGCGCCACCGCGGCGCCGACAAGCAGTGGACCGACCGCCCGCTACCTGGTCCAGCTCGACGAGGAGCCGCTGGCCACGTACACCGGCGGGGTGCCCGGGATCGCGGCGACCAAGCCGACCGTCGGCGCCAAGCTGAACCGCACGTCGGGCAGCGCCAAGGCGTACCGCGACCACCTGCGGCAGCAGCGCACGTCAGTCTTGGACCGTGTCGGTGTGCCGGCCGACCGCACCCGCGTCACGATGGAGACCGCGTTCAACGGCTTCGCCGCCGACCTGACCGGGCCGCAGGCCGCCCGGCTGCGCGCCACCCGCGGGGTGCGGGCGGTCTACGAGAGCCACCAGGTGCACGCGACCACCTCACACACTCCGGACTACCTGGGCCTGACCGGCAAGGGTGGGGTGTGGCAGAACGAGTTCCGCGGCGACTCCCACGCGGGCGAGGGCGTCATCGTCGGGGTCATCGACAGTGGTTACTGGCCGGAGAGCGCGAGCTTCGCGCCGCTGCCCAGCCCGCGCCCGGACCAGGCAGTCATCGACGCCAAGTGGAAGGGCACCTGCGACGTCGGCATCGAAGCGCCGGTCACCTGCAACAACAAGGTGATCGGCGCCCGCTGGTACAACGACAGCGGCATCGCCGACACGTTCCCGGACGACTACTCCTCGCCGCGTGACCGCAACGGCCACGGCACCCACACCGCCAGCACCGCGGCCGGCCTGCACGGCGTCCGGGCGACCTCGGGCACCCAGGACCTGGGCCTGATCTCCGGAATGGCGCCGGCCGCGCGCCTGGCGATCTACAAGGCGCTGTACGACAACGGGGCGGGCGGCGCGACAGGTACCGACATCGACATCGTGCACGCCATCGACGACGCGGTCGCCGACGGCGTGGACGTGATCAACTATTCGATCGGTGACGACACCGAGCAGTTCGGGGCAGTCGACGCCACGTTCTTCAACGCCGCCGCCGCTGGGGTGTTCGTCGCCGCCGCCGCCGGCAACTCCGGCCCCTTCGCCAACACCGTCGACAACTCGACGCCGTGGCTTACCACTGTGGCCGCGAGCACCACCGACCGGCAGAACACCCGGCAGCTCAACCTCGGCGACGGCACCACGATCGCCGGTGTGGGCATGGGCGAGACCGGTGTCGGGCCGGCCCCGCTGGTCTTCGCGAAGGACAGCGCGCTCGACCCGGACGGGGCCTACGGCGCCGGCCTCTGCGCCGACGACACACTCGACCCCGCCAAGGTCAAGGGCGCTATCGTGCTCTGCCTGCGCGGCGAGATCCCGCGTACCGACAAGAGCATCGAGGTGGCCCGGGCCGGCGGCGTCGGCATGGTGCTGTACAACGAGGAGCTGAACTCCCTCAACGCCGACGTGCAGACCGTGCCGACAGTGCACATCAACGAGGTCGACCTGGCCACTGTCAGCGCGTACGTCGCGAAGGGCAACGCCACGGCGACCATCTCGCCAAGCAGGCTGGAGACCGTCGAGGCACCCGCGGTCGCCGCGTTCTCCTCGGCCGGCCCGTCCAACCTGAACGCCGGTGAGCTGCTCAAGCCGGACATCAGCGCGCCCGGCCAGGACATCGTCGCGGCGTTCTCGCCGTCCATCGGCGGCAACGACTTCGCCCTGGAGTCGGGCACCTCGATGGCCGCGCCACACATCGCCGGCATCGCCGCGCTGCTGCTGGCCAAGCACCCCGGCTGGTCGCCGGCGGCGGTCCGCTCGGCGCTCATGACAAGCGCCGTGGACAAGACCGACAAGGGCAACCCGATCAAGATCGGCACGTACGACGCCACCCCGCTGAACTACGGCGCCGGTCAGGTGAAGCCGGGCAGCGCCTTCGACCCGGGCCTGGTCTACGACTCCAACCAGCAGGACTGGATCAAGTACCTGTGCGGGGTGTCGGCCGACCGGGGCGGCGACTACGGGCTCGGTGACCTGGACGGCTGCGACACCATCGGCGCGATCGACACCGCGCAGCTCAACTACCCGTCGATCTCGCTGGGCCGGATGGTCGGCAAGCAGAGCGTGACCCGCACGGTCACCAACGTCAGCGACAAGACCAGCACCTACACGTCGTCGGTGCAGGCCCCGCCGGGCTACCAGGTCACTGTCACCCCGAAGAAGTTGCAGATCCGTCCGGGCCAGAGCGCCCGCTTCACCGTCGAGGTCACCAACACCGGCGGGGCGTTCGACACCTGGGCCGACGGCTCGCTGACCTGGCGCGACCAGTTCACGCACGAGGTACGCAGCCCACTGGTCGTGCGCAACTCGGGGCTGGTCGCGCCCGACGCCATCACCGGCACGGGCACCTCCGGCAGCGTCCGGATCGCCGCCGAGGTCGGTTACAAGGGTCAGCTGATCTCCCAGCTCTCCGGCCTGACCGCGGGCACCAGCACCGCGGTCACCCTGACGGGCGAGGGGCCGAGCTGGGACTGGAGCACGTCGAACAACCTGCCGGTGCCGCTGCCCGCGGCCATCAGCAAGACCACCCTGCACGTACCGGCCGGCACCCGCAGCCCGGAGATCCACGTGACATCGGCACGACCCACCTGCTCCCACATCGACTGGGAGGACGAGGAGGGCGTGATGGAGTGCACCGAGTTCAGCCTCAACGTCTACGACACGTCCGGGAAGTTCGTCACGGCCACGGCCAGCACCCGGATCGGCGCCAAGGTCAGCCTGCCGGACGGCGCCGGCGACTACATAGTGGTCGTCGAGCAGGAGTTCACCGAGAACATCAAGGACGAAGCCAACGCGTACACCATCACCAGCTACCTGCCGGGAGCGCCGGGCACCTCGACCGGCCGGTTCACCATCGACCCGAAGCAGCGCAGCGTGCAGCCGGGCGCGACGGCGAACCTGACAGTGCGCTGGTCCGGCCTCGCGGCGGGTCAGCGCTACGTCGGGCTGGTCGAGTTCCGCAACGGTGACGGCTCGCTGAAGACCGTGCCGGTCACCATCCAGTCCTGACCCTCTCCCCCAACCCGGCGGATCGGCGTGTGACCCAGGTCACCGCCGGTCCGCCGGCCCATTGTCCCGCCGGACGGAGGTGATCTGCTCGCCCCACGGTGATCGACGGCGGCGAGGACACGACACGGGGCGGCGGGAGCCCAACTCCCGTCCGCCCCGAACGTCTGCGTGGACCCGTGGAGTTCGTCGGACGAGCGGCGGAGTTGGCCCAGTTGCGTCGGCTCGCCGCAGCCCCACCGTGCCTGATCCTGCTGGAGGGCGAGCCCGGGATCGGCAAGAGCCGCCTGGTCACCGAGTTGCTCACCGAACTTCCCGGTCACCACCTGGTCGGCGAGTGCGACGACGTGCCGGAGCCCTTCCCGCTCGGCGTACTGCTCGACGCGATCCGGGGCAGCGCCAACCGACTCGGCACCCTCAGCCCGGTGGCTGGCGCCCTCGCGCCGCTGCTGCCCGAACTGGCCGACGTGCTGCCCGACCCGCCACCCCCGCTTACCGACCCGGCAGCCGAGCGGCACCGGCTGCTCCGAGCCGTCGGGGCGGTGCTCGCCGCGTTGAGCCCCGCCACGCTGCTCCTTGAGGACCTGCACTGGGCCGACCCGGCGACCTGTGAATTCCTCGCCTACCTGAGCACCCACCCGGTCGACGGGTTGGCGGTCGTGCTGACCACCCGCACGGTGACGGCCGGCGGCAGCACCCCGATCCACGACGCCCTGGCCCGAACTCCACCGTGGAGCGTCACGCGGGTCGCGCTCGGTCCGCTGGACACCAGCGACGTACGCCGGCTCGCCGCCCGGACCCTGCGGCTCGACGACCCGCCGCAACAGTTGGTCGCCACCCTGCTCGACCGCACCGCCGGCATCCCGTTCGTCGTCGAGGAGGTACTGCGGACGCTCGCGGAGCGGGGCGGCGACCCGTTGGCGGACGACAGCGTCCCGTTCGTCCTGCGGGACGTGCTGCTCTGGCGGTTGCGGGCGCTCGACGAGGCGACCCGGGAGGTGCTCGGCGCCGCCGCCGTACTCGGGTTGGCACCGGACCAGCGCATCCTCGCCGCGGTGCTCAGCCTGGACCGGGTGGCGGTCGGCACGGCACTGACCGCGGCCCACCGGGCCGGCCTGCTGCACGACGCCGGGGACGGCCTGCGGTTCCGCCACGACCTGGCCCGGCAGGTGGTGTACGACCTGGTGCCCCGGGAGAGCCGGGAGTGGCTGCACCTACGCGTCGCCCGGGTGCTGGAGCAGGAGTTGCCCCGGCCGGTCGCCCAACTCGCCCACCACTACCATCGGGCCGGCAGCGGCGCGGACTTCGTCCGCAACGCCGAGGCGGCCGCCGACCTGGCCACCGAGCGTGGCGACGACGCGACAGCCGCCAGCTTCCTGCTCCAGACCATGGACGTCGCCGAACTGCCTCGACCGGTACGGGTACGGCTCGCCGCCAAGCTGGGCCGGTATGCCATCGACGGGCTCAGCCAGGCCGAGGCGATCCCGGTGCTGGAGCGGCTGCTCGCCGACCGACGACTGCCGCCCGGAGCCCGCGGTGAGCTGGGTCTGGTCCTCGGCCGGATGCTGCGTCAGCAGGGTGAGGCGCTGCGCGGGTACACCGAGATCGAACGGGCCGTGCCGTACCTGCGCGCACCCCGACGCAAGGCGCCGGCACTCGCGGTGTTGGCGGCCCCCGACACCGTCGTCGGCCGGCACGTCGACGACCACCTGGCCCGCTGCGCGGAGGCGGAGAGCGCCGCTGCGGCCAGCGGGGACCCGGGGGCGCACCTCGCGGTCCGGATCGCCCGGGCCTCGCTGCTGCTGGAGCTGGGCGACCCGGCCGCCTGGGCGATCATCGGGGAGTTGCGGGCCTCCGCCGAGTTGGCCGACCGGCCGCGGGAGCACGCTCGGGCCTGCCTGAACTGGGCGCAGGGCGCGTTGCACGCCGGGCATCCGGAGCAGGCCGAGGCGCTCCTGGCGGCGGGTCGGACGCTCGTCGACGAGACCGGGTACGAGCGGCTGACCGCCCTGGTGGATGCGACCGAACTGTCGCTTGACCGGGCCGCCGGCCGGCTGGACGGTCTCGTCGAGCGGCTCACCCGTCTTGTCGCAGGCGCGGCGCGAATGCCGGTCACCCTGCTCGACGCGCGGGCCGAACTGGCCACCGTGCTGGCCCGCACCGCGAACAAGGACGACGAGGAACGGCGGGCGGAAGAGGCGCTGCGGGAGGTGGTGGCCGACGCTCGGCGGGTCGGCGCGATCTGGCCGCTGGTGCAGGCGCTCTCGGCGCTGGCCCGGCTGACCCTGGCCGGACGGCCGGGCGAGGCGGTCGGGCATGCGACGGAGGCGCTGTCGCTGGTGCGCGGCAAGGGCATCCTGGCGTGGGCCGCCGAGGCGGTGCTGGTGCTGGCGGAGGCTGCCGCCACGGCGGGGGCACCGGAGTGGGCTGCGGCGGCGGTGACCGAACTGGAGGCCGGGATCGCCGGCCGGGACGCCCCACTCGCCGTGGCCACCCTGCGTCGGTGCCGCGAAATCCTGCCGGCCTGAGACCGTCCGGCCGGTTGTCGGGCCCGCCGCAGGGTGGTGGGGCTCCGGCCTCAGTCGCGGGTCAACACGATGAGGTCGGCGTCGTGGGTCGGACTCCACTGCACCGGCAGGCCCACCGTGGCGAGGTGGCTGCCGGAGTAGTGGCGGTCGCCGTCGGAGTAACGAGCCGCCGGGTCGAGGCCGCGCAGCGGCAGCCGCACCGGGCGCGACGGCAGCAGGCCGGTGCCGTCGAGCCGGCCGGTGTGCCAGGCCAGGACGACCAGCCTCTGCTCGTCGGGGGCGGTGTACTGCACCGCGCAGCGGGCCTGGTCGGGGCCACCGATCAGGTGCACCTCGCCGTGTGTGACGACGTCCCGGATCTCCTTGTAGCGGGCGATCCAGCCGGCCGCCTCGACCCGCTCCGCAGGGGTCCACGCGCGGATGTCCGCACCGATGCCGAGCACACCTGCCATCGCGAGGACGAACCGGAACGCCAGCGAGCGGGGGCGCGTGTCGAACAGGCCGGGGGCGTCGGTCACCCAGGAGCTGAGCAGGTGCGGGGCGTTGGCGTGCAGGAAGCCGTACTGGATGGCCAGCCGGTCGAGTGGGCCGGTGTTGTCGCTGGGCCAGAAGACGTCGGCGCGGGCGGCCATCGCCAGGTCGGTCCGCGCGCCACCGCCGGCGCAGGCCTCGATCAGCACGCCGGGGTGGTCCCGGCGCAGCTGCTCGTAGATCCGGTGCAGGTTGGCGACGTGCGCACCGTCCAGGTCGAGCGGGGCGACCCCACCGGGCCGACCCGGCTCGGTACGCGGCCTGTTGAAGTCCCACTTCAGGTAGTCGATGTCGTACCGGCGCAGCAGACCGTCCACTGTGGCGTGCACGAACTCGGCGACCTCCGGCCGGCCCAGGTCGAGCAGGTACTGGTTGCGCACCGGGGTGAGCGGTCGGCCGTCGACGGCGTAGACCCAGTCCGGGTGCTCGGCATAGAGGGTCGACTTGGGGTTGACGCACTCCGGCTCGACCCAGAGCCCGAAGTTCAGCCCGAGCGCGCGGACGTCGGCGATGAACGCGTCGAACCCGGCCGGGAACTTCGCCGGATCGGGCGTCCAGTCACCCAGCCCGGCGGTGTCGTCGTTACGGCCGACGAACCAGCCGTCGTCCACCACGAACGTCTCCACGCCCAACTCGGCGGCGACCCGGGCGAGCGCGAGCTGGCTCTGTGCCTCGACCGCGAAGTAGGTGGCCTCCCACGAGTTGTAGAGCACCGGGCGCGGGGTGAGCCGGTCGGCGGCCAACAACCGCTGGTGGGTGTGCCAGACCCGGGCCAGCCCGTCCAGGCCGTCCGGGCTGTACGCGCCGGTGACCACCGGCAGGGTCAGCGACTCACCGGGGGCCAGGTCAAGCGGGCCGTCGACCAACTGCCGGCCGGCCCGGACCCGGGTCAGCCCACCGGTGTCCCGCTCCGCGCTGATCTCCCACGAGCCGGTCCAGGCCAACCCCATCCCCCAGGCCGCGCCGGCCGGGTCCGCGGTGTCCCGCACGGCCAGCCAGGGCACGTGCAGATGCCCGGGTACGCCCTGGGAGCTGCCGATGCTGAACGTGCCGTGGTCCAGCTCGACGTGGGCGAGTTGGAACTCCTGCGCCCACTGCCCCCACTGGTGGCTGAGCAACGCGCCGTGCGGCGTGGGTACGCAGAATCCGCCCGAGAAGGCCCGGAGCACCCGCAGGACGCCGGTGCCGTCGTTTGTCAGCTCCACCCAGCGCTGCACCACGTCGGTGCCGACCGGCACCCGGTAGTGCACCGTGGCGCGCAGCCCGGTCACCGGGTCGGCGAACTCGACGGCCAGCTCCCGCTGGTCGGCGTCGACCCGCTCACCGGTGTGGGCGAAGCCGACCCGGCGCTGCCCGTTGGCGGTCTCCACCACCAGGTCGGCGCCGGTGAACGGGCGGTCGGCGTCGGTGGCGTACTCGATGGGGGCGGCGTCGCCGGCGGTGAGGAACGGCACCGGGCCGTCGTAGGCCACCGGCGACGGCCCGTCCGAGACGCCGTGCGGGCCCCACGCGACAAGCTCCAGCCAGCGACCGTGCGCGGGCATTGTCACCGTGTACTCGGTGTTCGTGCCGCGCAGCGTCCAGCGCCGCCCGGTCGCGGCGGTCACTTGACCGCTCCGAGCGCCAGACCGGACACGAAGTGCCGCTGGAAGCGCAGGAAGACCGCGACAGTGGGGACTGCCGCGATGACAGTGCCGGCGGCGATGACGTTCCAGGACGAGACGAACTGCCCCTGCAGGGCGAGCAGCGCCGGAGTGACGGGCATGTTGTCGTCGGTACGCAGCACGGTGATCGCCCAGAGCAGGTCGTTGAAGATCCAGGTGAAGGACAACGCACCGAGGGCGGCGAGCGCGGGGCGGGTCAGCGGCAGCATCACCTTCGTGAAGATCTGCGCTGTGCCGGCGCCGTCGATGGTGGCCGCCTCCTGGATCTCGTTCGGCAGGTCCCGCATGAAGCCGTGCAGGACGAAGGTGTAGAAACCCAGCCCGAAGCCGACCTGCACCGTGATCAGCGCCCAGAGCGTGTCGTACATGCCGGTCAGCTCGCTGAACTTGGCCACCGGGATGAGCAGGATCTGTGGTGGCAGCAGGTTGCCGGCGAGCATCAGCAGCAGGATGGTGCGTCGGCCGGGGATCCGGAACCGGCTCAGCGCGAACGCGGCCATCGCCGCGAGCCCGAGGCTCAACACCACCGACGGGATGGTGACGAGCATGCTGTTGATCAGGGCGCGCAGCTCACCGCCGTCGGTCCACGCCTGCCGGTACGTGTCCACTGTGAACGACCGGGGCAGGCTGCCCACCCCGTGCGCGGCGATGTCGTCGAACGACCGGGTGGACATCACCACCACCCAGAGCACCGGCCCGAGCCAGAGCACTGACAGCAGGATCATGCCGGTGTGGAAGGCCCCGGTACGGAGCTTGTTCATCAGGCTTCCTCCCGGAACGCGCGGACCAGGTAGCCGAGGATGACGGCCAGCGCGAGCACGAAGATCACGACGGCGATCGCTGAGGCGTAGCCCAGCCGCAGGCTCTGGAACGCTGTCGAGTACATGTAGGTGCTGAGCAGCTCCGACGAGTGGTACGGGCCGCCCTTGGTGAGCGACCAGACGATGTCGAAGGAGCGCAGCGAGTCGATGACGATGACCGACAACACGACGGCGTTGACCCCCTTGAGCTGGGGAATGGTGACGTGCCGCAGCCGTTGCCAGGAGTTGGCGCCGTCCATCCGGGCCGCCTCGTGCAGCGCCGGGTCGATGGCCTTCAGGCCGGCCAGGAACAGCACCATCACGTAGCCGATCTGCCGCCACAGGGCGGGCAGGATCACCGCGTACAGGGCGGTCTGCGGGTCCGCGAGCCAGGGCCGGATCAGGCTCTCCAGGCCGACCGCCCGCAGCAACGTGTCGGCGATGCCGTCGGGCTGGTAGAACACCCGCCAGACCAGCGCCGTCACCACGAGCGAGAACACCACAGGGGTGAACAGCGCGGCCCGGTAGAAGCCGACCCCGCGCCGCTCCTTCTGCAGGACCAGCGCCATCCCGAAGCCGCCGAGCACGGAGAGGCCACCGAAGAGCACCAGCCAGATCACCGTGTTGACGAGCGCACCGCGGAAGGTGGCGTCACCGGCCAGCTCGACGTAGTTGTCGGTGCCGACGAAGGCCGGCGACGACATGCCGTCCCAGCGGGTGAGCGAGAACCAGAAACCCTGCAGCGCCGGCCAGAACACCCAGATGCTCTCGACCGCGAACGGCACCAGGACGAACGCCACAAGCAGCGGCGACAGTCGAGCCGACCGTCGCCGCCGCGTGGGGGTGACCGAAGTCGTGGAGATCGTTGCTGTCACGTCAGCCCTTGAAGACCTTCTCGGCGCCGGCCTGCCACTCCCGCAGGATCGCGTCGATCTGGTCCGGCTTGTCGATGAACTTGGTGAGCGCGGTGTCCGCTGTCGGCTGGAGTGCGTCGCTGGAGTCGCGGTTGAAGAACTGGGTCAGCTCCTTGGCCTCGTCCAGCATCGCCTTGCCCTTGGCGACAAGCGGCGAGTCGGACGCCTTGGCCTTCGGGTTGGCCGGCAGCACGATGCCGGAGCTGGCCTTGACGTACGCCTCCTGCGCCTCGACCCCGGCCAGGTAGGTGAGCAGGGCCTTGGTGCCGGTCGGGTTGGCGGTCTTCGCGCTGGCGAAGAAGCCGTCCGTCGGCGCCTCCTCGGCCAGCGGGACCGCCGGGTCGATGATCGGGAACCGGAAGAAGTCCAGGTCACCGAGGGCGTCCTTGGGCGCGGCGTCGGCGAAGAACGTGCCGATCAGGAACATGCCGGTCTTGCCGGCCAGCAACGCGGTGGTGGCCTCCTGGAACGGGTACGCCTTGCCCTTCGGGTCGAAGTAGGGCAGGGCCTCGCGCCAGCGGGTGAAGACCGCCTTGACCTTCGGGTCGTCGAAGCGCTGCTTGCCGGCGAGCAGCTCGCGGTGGAACGGCGCGCCGTTGATCCGGATGTTGAGGTAGTCGAACCAGGCCGAGGCGATCCACGGGGTGTCGCCGAGACCGATGCCGATCGGCGGGATGCCCTTGCTCTTCAGCGTCTCGCACAGCGCCAGGAAGTCGGTCCAGGTCTTCGGCTCCTGCACGCCCCACTTGGCGAAGTTGGACTTGCGGTAGAAAAAGCCCCACCAGTAGTTGTTCATCGGCACGAAGACCTGCTTGCCGCTGGTATCGGTGGAGAGCGTGCGCAGCGACTGCGGGTAGTCGCCGAGCGACTTCCACACGTCGGAGACGTCGAGCAGCAGGTTCTTGCTGGCGTAGTCGTTGGCGACCGAGCCCGCGTACCAGGTGTAGAGGTCCGGCGGGTTGGCCGAGGTCAGGTAGGTCGGGAGCTGGGTCCGGAAGGTCTCCGAGGCGATCGTGTTGAGGCTCGCCGTGCCCTTGCCCTGCGCGTTGAACGTCTCGATCAGCTTCTCCATCGCGACCTTGGCCTGCGGCGAGGAGAGGTTGGACTGGATGGTGACCGCGCCTGAACCGCCGCCCGTCGTCGGCCCGCTTGCGGAGCTGGCGCACGCGCTGAGGAACGAGCTGGCGCCGAGTGCACCCAGGCCGGCCAGCCCTAGGTGACCAAGGAATCGCCGGCGACCGGGGTCGAAGTCGCTCACGGAGGTATCCCTTCCTCTACGACACGCAGCGTCACCGCGCAGTGTGTCGTCCATGTGAATGCTGTGCCGAGAAGGTTGCATCGGACGTCGCCGACTGTCAAGATATCTTCGTAATTAATGATTAGATGAGATCAAGGCGAAGGTCAGGTGGATCAGCTTATGCGTCGGCTTGAAGGCAGAAACGCGCTGGTCACCGGTGCAATGGGCGGGATCGGCGCCGCCACGGCCCGGCGGCTCGCCGCCGAGGGCGCAGCGGTCGCGCTCCTCGATGTGCACGACCCGACCCCGCTGGCCGACGAACTGAAAGCTCACGGCGCACAAGCACTGTCCGTAGTGGCAGACGTCAGCGACGAGAGCGACTGGGCGGCTGCGGTGTCGGCCGCCCGCGACCGTCTCGGTCCGATCGACATCCTGGTGAGCACCGCGTACGCCGTGCGGGTCGCCCCGGCCCACGAGACCAGTCGACAGTCCTGGGACCAGCAACTCGGCGTCAGCCTCACCGGCTCCTTCCTCGGCGTCCGCGCCTGCCTCGACGACCTGCGGGCCCGCTCCGGCGCGGTGGTGCTGATCTCCTCCGTACACGCGCTCGTCGGGTTGCCCGGCCGCCCCGCCTACGCCGCGGCCAAGGGCGGCCTGGTCGCGCTCGGCCGCCAACTCGCCGTGGAGTACGGCCCGCAGGTGCGGGTCAACACGGTGCTGCCCGGCCCGATCCTCACCGCCGCCTGGGCCGACGTGTCCGAAGAGGACCGCGAGCGTAGCGTCGCCGAGACGGTGGCGAAACGCTTCGGCACCCCGGACGAGGTGGCCGCGACCGTCGCCTTCCTCGCCTCGCCGGACGCCGCCTACATCACCGGCGCGAGCCTGGTGGTGGACGGTGGCTGGACAGCGGTGAAAGCCTCGGCCTGAGAGATCGATCCGACAAGCGAAAAGGCCACGAGCATTGGCACAGTACGCACGCCGCGGCGTCCACGGGCAGACCGTCGAAGCGATCGCCCGACGCATCCTCACCGGTGAGATCCCTGCCGACGCGACACTGAACATCGTCGCCCTGCAGGAGGAGTTCGACGTCAGCCTGACCGCGCTCCGCGAGGCGCTGAAGGTCCTCTCCGCCAAGGGCCTCGTCGACGCCCGGCAGAAGCGCGGCACCTTCGTCCGACCCCGCGCCGACTGGAACCTGCTCGACGGCGACGTGATCCGCTGGCAGTTCGCCGAGGGCCCCGACGAACGACTGCTCGAAAAGCTGCACGAGGTGCGCGCGATCATCGAACCGGCCGCCGCCCGGCTGGCCGCCACCCGGGCGACCGAGGACGACCTGGCCGCCCTGGACCGGGCACTCGACGAGATGGCCGAGGCCAACGGTGACCCGGCCGCCGCCGTCGCCGCCGACCTCGCCTTCCACCGCGCGCTGCTCACCGCCACGCACAACGAGCTGCTGGAACGGATGGAGGTGGTGATGGAGACCGGGCTCGCCGAACGGGACCGCCTGGTGCACGGCGGCGCCGCGCACGACGATCCGGTGCCCAGCCACCGGGCCGTCGTCGACGCGCTGCGCGAGCGGAACGAGACAGCGGCCGAGACCGCCATGCGTGAGTTGCTGGACAAGGCCGTCCGCGACGTCGAGAAGGCACGGGGACGAAGGGGCAGTCAGTGAAGATCGAGCGCATCGAGACCTTCCTGGTCGCGCCACGGTGGTTGTTCTGCCGGGTGGAGACCGACGACGGGCTGGTCGGCTGGGGTGAACCGGTGGTGGAGGGGCGCGCCGAGGTGGTGCGCAGTGCCGTCGAGGTGCTCGCCGAATACCTGATCGGCGCCGATCCGCTGCGCATCGAGCAGCACTGGCAGGTGCTCACCAAGGGCGGCTTCTACCGGGGCGGCCCGATCCTCTCCAGCGCGGTCGCCGGCCTCGACCAGGCACTCTGGGACATCGCCGGGCAGGCGTACGGCGCACCTGTGCATGCGCTGCTCGGCGGACCGGTACGCGACAAGGTGCGGATCTACTCCTGGATCGGCGGGGACGAGCCCGACGAGGTAGCCGACGCCGCCGCCGCGCAGGTCGCCGCCGGGCTCACCGGGGTGAAGATGAACGCCTGCGGACGGCTCTCCCCCATCCCCACCTCCGCCGAGCTGGACGAGATCGTCGGTCGGGTCGCCGCCGCCCGCGAGGTCCTCGGCCCCGACCGGGACATCGCACTCGACTTCCACGGCCGGGCCGGGCTGGCCGCGGTCCGCCGGATCCTGCCCGAACTGACCGCCCTGCACCCGTTCTTCGTGGAGGAGCCGGTCCTGCCCGACCAGGCCCACCACCTGCGCGACATCGTCGCCAGCACACCGATCCCGGTGGCCACCGGGGAACGGCTCTACGGCCGCGGCGAGTTCCTCGGCCCGTTGCAGGCCGGAGTCGCAGTGGTGCAGCCGGACCTGTCGCACGCCGGCGGGATCTCCGAGGTCCGCCGGATCGCCGCGCTGGCCGAGACGTACGGCGCGCTGCTCGCCCCGCACTGCCCGCTCGGCCCGATCTCGCTGGCAGCCAGCCTCCAGGTGGCCTTCGCGACGCCGAACTTCCTGATCCAGGAGCAGAGCATCGGCATCCACTACAACGTGGGTTCCGAGTTGCTCGACTACCTGGTCGACCCGGAGCCGTTCCGGTTCGTGGACGGGCACATCGCCCGCCTCGACCGGCCCGGCCTGGGCATCACGGTGGACGAGACGGCCGTCCGCAAGGCCGCCCAGACACCGCACACCTGGCGCAACCCGGTCTGGCAACACGCCGACGGATCGTTCGCGGAATGGTGACCGGCGCGACGCAGGTCCCGCTGCGCGTGGAGTACGACGCGGCGCACGGCGGCCGGTGGACCAGCCTGCGCGGCGGCGGGCGACAGTGGCTGTGGCGGGGCCCGCAGCAGGGCCGCCACGGGGTACGCCCCGACGACGCGTTCGTCGACGCCGGTGGCCTGGAGGAGTGCCTGCCCACGGTGCGCGGCGAGCCCGACCACGGCGAGGTGTGGTCACGCCCCTGGCGCAGCGCCGGGCCCGGCACTCTGGTCATCCAGCGCCCGACGTTCGTGCTGACCCGCCGGATCACCGACTCCGGCGGCGTGGTGGTGGCCGACTACCGGCTGGCCGCCGACCCGGGTCACCGGTTCGTCTGGGCCGCGCACGCCCTGCTCGGCCTCTCCCCCGAGGCCCGCCTCGACGCGCCCGCCGGCACGCCGACCCGGCTGCACCCGGAGGCCGCCGCGCTCCTGCCGCCGGGCACCTGGCCCACCGACGCCCCCTGGCTCACCGGGGCGTGGCCGGCCCCCGCCGGGCTGACGCTCGACACGTTCGGCCCGGACGACGGCACCGCGCTCGGCGCGGTACTGCTCGATTGCCCCCGCGTCCAGGTGGTCGACGAGTCCGACCGGCTGACAGTGGAGCTGGAGTGCGACGGCCAGCCCCGCAGCACCGCGCTCTGGCGCAACCTGGGCGGCTGGCCGGAGGACTGCCCCTACCGCAGCATCGGCGTCGAACCGATGCTCGGCGCGGCCTTCGACCTGGCCGACGCCGGCCCCGCCGACGCGGCGGTCGTACCCGCCACCGGTGAGATCACCTGGCGACTCACCATCTCCGCCCACCGCACCCACTGAGGACACCCGCGATGAACCTGCTCGACGAGCTGCGTACCCACCGGTTGCTGGCCATCGTGCGCGGCCCGGACCCGGCCGCCGCGCTCGCCGCCGTACTCACCCTTGCCGAGAGCGGCGTCGCACTGGTCGAGGTCTCGCTCACCAGCGCCGACGCGCTCGACGTCATCCGACGTGCCCGGGCCGCCCTCGGGCCGGACTACGGCCTGGGAGCGGGCACCGTGCTCAGCGCCGAGGACGCCCGCGCGGCGGCCGACGCGGGCGCCGGTTTCCTGGTCACCCCGGCGCTCGCGCCGAGCCTCGCCGAGGGTGGCCGGCTCGGGTTGCCGGTCCTCGCCGGTGCGCTCACCCCCACCGAGATGGTGCAGGCCATCAGCGGCGGGGCCGCCGCGATCAAGCTCTTCCCGGCCTCCCTCGGTGGGCCCGACTATCTGGGCGCGCTGCGCGACCCGTTCCCCGGCACCGCGTTCGTACCGGTCGGCGGGGTCGACGCGGCCGGCGCGCGACACTACCTGGACCGGGGCGCGATCGCGGTGGGCGTCGGCTCCCCGCTGCTCGGTGACGCCGTCCGGGGCGGCGACCTGTCGGCGCTACGTGAGCGCGCTGCGACATTCCGCACGGCGGTCCAGCGGTGATCGACCTGCTCACGCTCGGCGAGACGATGGCGGCCTTCCGCAGCAGCGGCCCGCTGCGGCTGGGCGGCACCGCCGGGATCTCCGTCGCCGGGGCCGAGTCGACTGTGGCGATCGGCCTGGCCCGGCTCGGTCACCGGGCCGCCTGGATCGGGGTCACCGGCGCCGACGAGCCCGGTGCGCTGGTCCGCCGTACGCTGCGCGCCGAGGGCGTCGACCTGACCTGGTCCCGGATCGACCCGAGTGCGCCCACCGGGCTGATCCTCTTCGAGAACCGGGTCGCCGACATCAATCGGGTGACCTACCACCGCGCGGGTTCCGCCGGCTCCCGGCTCGGCCCGGCCGATGTGACCCGGGCCTTCGACGCACCTGGGTCGCCGCCCCGGCTGCTGCACGTCACAGGCATCACCTGCGCGCTCGGCGTCGAGCCGTACCAGTCGGTGCTGGCGGCCGTGCGCCGGGCCCGCGCGGCCGGCAGCACCGTCTGCCTCGACGTCAACCACCGGCAGCGGCTCTGGTCGGTCACCGAGGCCGCCGCCGCGCTGCGACCGCTGGTGCCCTCGATCGATCTGGTGGTCGCCTCCGACGACGAGTTGGCAGTGCTCACCGACGCCGCCGACCCGGTCGCGGCGCTGCTCTCGGCAGGGGTGACCGAGGTGGTCGTCAAGCACGGTGCCGGCGGGGCGAGCAGCCACCGGGCGACCGGCACGGTGCACCGTCCAGCCAGGACGGTGCCGGTGGTGGACACCGTCGGCGCCGGCGACGCGTTCGTGGCCGGACTGCTCTCCGGTTGGCTCGACGGCGTCGACGCGCCAGCCCGGCTGGACCGCGCGGTCACTACCGGCGCGTTCGCGGTGGCCACCCGAGGCGACTGGGAGGGCCTGCCCGAGCGGGCCGAGCTGACGCTGCTGGACCACGAGCCGGGCGGTACGGTCCGCTGACCGGGCAGTGGGCAGTCACAGCGGCGGGCCGCCCGCCGATCGTGCGACCGCCCACCGCCGCCCCCGCAGATCGTTTGGAGGAACACCATGGAGCTGACCGAACCGACAGTCTGGAGCACCGACCGGCTGGAGCTGGGCGAAGGACTGCGCTGGGTCGACGGGCGCCTGATCCTCGTCGACCTGCTGGCCGGACGGCTACTGGAAACCGACGGCGACGCCCCGGCCCCGCTGCGGGAGCTGCGCCGTCTCGACGTGCCGCTCGGCGCGGTCGCGCCGGTGGCCGGCCGACCCGGTGACTGGCTCGCCGCCGCCGGGACCGGCATCACCCTGCTGCCCGCGGGCGGCGACCCCCGACCGGTCGCCGACCTGGTCGGTGCCGCAGCCGAGCCGACCCGGATGAACGACGCGGTCGCCGACCCGCACGGCCGCTTCTGGGCCGGCAGCATGACGTACGCCGCGGTCCCCGGCGAGGGCGCGCTCTACCGGCTCACCCCGGGCGCGGCACCGGTGTCCGCGGTGACCGGGCTGACCATCCCGAACGGGCCGGCGTTCGACGCCACCGGCACCACCATGTACCTGGCCGACACGCCGCGTGGCGCGATCGAAAGGTTCACCGTCGACCCGGCCACCGGTGACCTGCACGATCGGGAGCCGTTCCTGCGTCTCACCCCCGACGACGGCGGTCCGGACGGAATGACAGTCGACGCGGAGGGCCACCTCTGGGTGGCGTTCTGGGGCGGCTCGGCGGTTCGTCGCTACCGGCCCGACGGCACAGTGGACCGGGAGATCCGGCTGCCGGCGAAGCAGCCCGCCGGCATCTGCCTGGGCGGCCCCGACCTGCGCCGGCTCTTCATCGGCACCGCCCGGGTGGGGCTGACCACGCCCGGCCCGGCGGACGGAGCACTGCTCGCGGTGGACGTCCCGGTACCCGGCCTACCCGCCGCCGGGGCCGCCGCACCGGTGGCCTGAGGCAACCCGAACGGTTCGCCGCCCCGACCTCGCTGGCCGCCTCCCGACGATGCTTCCTGCCCGCGGTGAGGCATACCGGACGCCCGGGCGGGAATAGCGGCACCGGAGTGGGACAACCGGCAGGAGGCGGATGGTGAGCACCATGGGACGGGCGTCATGAGCGGGCCGGTCGGCGACGAGCCGGTCGGCGAGTTGGAGTTGGTGCACACCTTCACCGGCCCGATGCCGACCGGGGTGAGCGTCTCGCACTCCGGTCGAATCTTCGTCAACTTCCCGAAATGGGGCGACGAGGTACCGGCCACCGTCGTCGAGCTGCGCGACGGCCGGGAGATGCCCTACCCCGACCAGGCGTGGAACGACCCGTCGGGCGACGACGACGCGGGCGCGTTCATCTCGGTGCAGAGCATCGTGGTGGATCCGGCCGACCGGCTCTGGGTGCTGGACACCGGCAGCCCCATGTTCCAGCCCACCAAGCCGGGCGGCCCGAAGCTGGTCCGGGTCGACCTGGAGACCGACACTGTCGCCCAGGTGATCACCTTCCCGGCGGACGTGGCGCTGCCGACGACGTACCTCAACGACGTCCGCTTCGACCTGCGTCGCGGTGAGGCGGGGGTCGCGTACATCACCGATTCGGCTCTCTCCGGGCCGAACGGGATCATCGTGGTGGACCTGGCCAGCGGGGCGTCCTGGCGGCGGCTGCACGACCACCCGTCCACCAAGGCGGAGCCGTTGACGTCGTTCCGGCCGGTGGTCGAGGGTCGACCGTTCCTCGAACGGCCGGCGGACGGGCCGCCGAAGCCGGTGGCGATGGGCTCCGACGGCATCGCGATCTCCGCCGACGGCAGCCGGCTCTACTACTGCCCGTTGACGTCCCGACGCTGGTACAGCGTCTCCACCGAGGCGTTGGCCGACCCGGGCGTCACCCAGGAGGCGGCCGCCGCGACGGTGGTGGACGAGGGCGACAAGGGCACCGCGTCGGACGGGTTGGAGAGCGACGACGCGGGCCGGTTGTACATCACGTCGTACGAACACAACGCGGTGCTGCGCCGACTGCCGGACGGCGAGTACGAGACGCTGGTCCACGATCCGCGCCTGCTCTGGCCGGACACCATGTCGGTGACCACCGACGGGTACCTCTACGTCACCGCCAACCAACTGCACCGGCAACCGCAGTACCAGGGGGGCCAGGACCTGCGGCGCAAGCCGTACGCGCTGTTCCGCACCCGCATCGACGCCGGCCCGGTGCTGCTGCGCCGCTGACATGGATCTGGCGATCATGGAGTTGTGGTGCCCGGTTAGGAATGCTTTTGAGTGTTTTGTTGCCCACCACAACTCCATGATCGGCAAAGCAGGCGCTCAGCTGACGGGCAGGGTGCGGTCCAGGAGGTCGAACAGGGCGGCCCAGTGACGCTCGGTGGCCTTCTCGTCGTACGCCGGGGTGTCGGCCATGGTGAAACCGTGGTGGGCGCCCTCGTGCACCTCGGAGCGGTAGCGCACCCCGGCGGCGTCGAGCGCCTTCTCCAGCGTGGCGATCTGCTCGGGCGTCATCGACTGGTCGGCGTCGGCGTGCCCGAAGTACAGCTCGCCGGTGATCGAGCCGACGCCCAGGTGCGGGCTGTCCGGCGCGTCGGTGACGAGCCAGCCGCCGTGGAAGCTCGCCAGCGCGGCGATCCGGTCCGGGTACGCCTCGATGGCCCGCAGCCCGTTCGTGCCGCCCATGCAGTAACCGGTGATCGCGACCGGGCCCGGCCGGACGTCGTCGCGGGCCGCCAGGAAGTCGAGGTAGGCGGCGGTGTCCCGGTTGATCACGTCGGGGGTCAACACGCCGACCAACGGCATGATTTTCTCGAAGAGCGCGGCGCGCTGGTCGGCCTCGCCGAGTCGGGACAGGTCGAACAGTGGTGCCCGGCCGGCCCGGTAGAACAGGTGGGGAGTCAGCACCAGGTAGCCGCGCTCGGCGATCCGCTCCGCCATCTCCACCAGGCGCGGGCGCGGCCCGAAGGCGTCCATGAAGATCAGCACCGCCGGGAACGGGCCGTCGCCGTCCGGTCGGGTCAGGGACGCGTCAGCGATCCCGTCGTCGGTCGGAATGTCCACCGTCGTCGTCTGCACCACGCCTCCTCGTACGCCGATCTTGGTCTGTCCCGAACGTTACTCGCCGTGTCGGCGGGCCCGGCCGGCAGCCGCGTGAACGCGGCGTCAAAAATCGGCGACGGCCTGTCGGAACGGCGTATCGGCGGGCGCTCCGGCGTCGTCCGGTGGTCACGATCGGTCAGGCGCGGACGAAGCGCACCGCGTCGGCTATGACGTGGCCGTCGGTGTCCTCGGTACGGATCAACACGCTCCCCTCGGTGCCCGCCGTGAACGGGTAGGTGCCCAACGCCACCCACTGGCCCCCGGACTGCCGCTGGTCGACGGTCCGGGTGGCCAGCCCGCCGGAGTACGCGATGTCCACCGGCACGTTGCTCGCCCGGTTGGGGTCCGCGGTCCAGCGCAGCTGCACGGTCCACGACCCGGAGGCAGGCAGTGTCGGGCGGAACCGCAGCCGGTTGACGCCCTTTGCGGTGTTGCCGTCGTGCTCGTAGTCCGGGCCGTAGTAGCCACCGATGCTGGTGCTGCGCAGCCACGTCCCGGCCCGGGTGATCCCGTTGGCCGCCGCGTTGTCCAGGATCACCTCGCTGGTCGAGCCCCATTCCAGTACCGCGCCGTCCTGCCGCAGCCGGGCCTGGAGGGTGGACACGGGCACCTCCTGCACGGCGAGGTTCCCGGCGAGGGCCAGCGACGCGGCGGTGGCCGCCGCCTGCCCGAGGATCATGAACACCGGTTCCATCCGGATCGAGCCGTACGCGATGTGACTCGCCGAGAGGCAGACCGGCACCAGCAGGTTGGCGCACTGCGTCTGGTGCGGGACGATCGCCCGGTAGCTGACCGGGTACGGCTGCGGCACCCCGATCTGCACGTCCCCCTCGTTGCGCACCTTCCCGTCGACGACCACCCGTTGACAGTTGTGCGAGTCCATCGTGTAGCTGGCCAGCCCCACCGAGTCGGCGGCCCGTACCCGGCCCCGGCAGTCGGCCTCGGTCACCACGTACGCGGACACCATCCGGCGGGCCTCCCGGATGTAGAGCAACGGCGGCCAACCACCGGTGCTGGTGAACTCGTCGACCGGCAGCCCCCACCGGGCGGTCGAGTCACGCACCGACGCCGGCAGCCGGGGATCGTTGGCCAGGAACCACATCAGCCCCTGCTGGTACGTGCGGTGCTCGGCGATGATGCTCTCCCGTACCGCCCAACTCGCCGTCGGGTACGCGTGGTTGAAGCCGATGTGGTCGGTGGAGACCGCGCCGTTGTTGTTGGAGTCGGTCTTGCCGCCGCCGATCGAGTGGGTGGTGAAGTACGGCCCCGCGTAACCGGCCTGGATGTGGCGTAGCAACAGCTCGTACCGGATCGGGTCGTAGCCGGACGGCCTGCCGAACGGGATCCGGTTGGCCGCCTGGGTGAGGCACATCCGGAAGCAGTACGCCTGGATCCGGTCGTCGGCGCTGCCGCGCGGGGCGAGTGGCGTGGCGGAGATGCCCGGCAGCAGGCCGCTGGCGGGCGAGCCGGCCGTCACGTACGGGTCGACGGGGTAGACGAACTGGTGGGTGTTGCCGGACTGCACCCCGTTTATCGTCTCGCCGTAGGTGTCGTTGGACTCCCGCCCGACGGTGAACCCCACCCCGGCCATGGCCAGCAGGTCGCCCTCGTAGCTGGCGTCGACGAACACCCCGCCGGAGTAGATCGAGCCGTCCTCGGTGCGCAGCTCGGTGATCCGGTTGCCGCTGCGGCCGAGGCCGGACAGCCGCGCGCCGACGACCACGGGGACGCCCGCCTCGGCGAGCATCTCGGCGAAGACGGCTGCGGCGACGTGCGGTTCGAAGGTCATCCGCAGCGGCGAGGTAGGCGTGAGGGTCCCGCCGTGGTACTTCACGTACACCCGGCGGTAGAACTCGGCGGCGAGACCGCCGATGGACGCCTGGACGCCGGTGTCGGTGGCGCCCAGCCCGGCGGTGCTCAGCCCGCCGACGTGGCTGGTGGGCTCCACCACCACTGCGGTGCGGCCGAGCCGGCGCATGGTGATCGCGGCGGCCAGCCCGCCGGAGGTGGCGCCGTAGACGACCAGGTCGGCGGTGGTGACGGCGGCCCGGGCGGGGCCGGCGCGGAACGGGTCGGTGAGACCGGCCAGGACGAGGCCGGCACCGCCGGCGGTCAACAGGCGGCGGCGGGACAGGGGCACTGACACGGCGGGCTCCATCAGGGGTAACCGGAGGGGGACGGTTACAGAAGCACGCCGCTGCCGCTGCGAGCGAAATTCTTCAATGTTCGCTGGCGGGTGTCAACGGGTCAGGGGCGGTAGCGGTAGCCCATTCCCGGCTCGGTGATGAGGTGCCGGGGGCGGGCCGGGTCGTCCTCCAGCTTGCGGCGCAGCTGGGCCAGGTACTGCCGCAGGTAGTTCGTCTCGTTCTGGTATTCCGGCCCCCACACGTCCTGCAGGAGCTGACGCTGGCTGACCAGCTTGCCGGGGTGGCGGAGCAGCTTCTCCAGCACGCTCCACTGGATCGGGGTCAGCTTGACCTCGGTGCCGTCGTCGCGCCGCACACTGTGGTCGGCCAGGTCGACTGTGTGCTTGCCGATCCGCAGCGCCGGCACCGCCTCGGTGGGGCCGCCGAGGCGGCGGGTGACGGCGCGGATGCGGGCCAGCAGCTCCTCCACTCCGAACGGCTTGGTGACGTAGTCGTCCGCGCCCGCGTCGAGCGCGGCGACCTTGTCCTCGCTGCCGGCCCGGCCGGAGAGCACGATGATCGGCACGCTGGTCCAGCCGCGCAGACCGCGGATCACCTCCACCCCGTCGATGTCGGGCAGGCCGAGGTCGAGGACCACCAGGTCGGGCGGGTGACTGGCGGCGGCCTTCAACGCGGCGGCCCCGGTGTCGGCGACGTCCACGTCGTAGCGGCGGGCGCGCAGGTTGATCCGCAGGGCGCGCAGGATCTGCGGTTCGTCGTCGACGACCAGGATGCGGGTCATTCCTGCGGCCCCTCCGAGCTGGTCTGTGCGGCGGCCGGCAGCCGCAACACCATGGTGAGCCCACCGCCGGGGGTGGTCTCCGGGGTGATGCTGCCACCCATCGCCTCGGCCAACCCCCGGGACAGGGCGAGTCCGAGACCGACGCCTGTCTGGTTGTCCCGGTCGCCGAGGCGTTGGAACGGCAGGAAGACGTGCTCCCACTGGTCCTCCGGGATGCCCGGCCCCCTGTCGATCACCCGTAGCTCCACCTGCCCGGCGTGCGCACTGGCGGTGATCGTCGGCGGCTGGTCCGGCGGGCTGTAGCGCAGCGCGTTGGCGACGATGTTGACAAGCACCCGTTCCAGTAGGCCCGGGTCGGCGGTGGCGGCCGGCAGGTCGGCCGGGATGTCCGTGCCGACGGTCGCGGCCGCCGGGCCGAGTTCGTCAAGCGCCAGGGGTACGGCGTCCTCCAGGCCGATCACTGTCGTCGAGATGCCGAGCACGCCGGCCTGGAGGCGGCTCATGTCCAGCAGGTTGCCGACCAGCCGGGCGAGCCGGTCCAGCGACTCCTCGGCGGTCTCCAGCAGCTCCTCGCGGTCGGCCTCGTCGAACTCGATGTCGGGGCTGCGCAGGCTGGTCACCGCCGCCTTCGCCGACGCCAGTGGCGTACGCAGGTCGTGGCTGACCGCGGCGAGCAGCGCGGTGCGCATCCGGTCGGCGGCGGCGAGCGGCCGGGCGGTGGCGGCCTCCTCGGCGAGCCGTTCCTGGCGCAGCGCCACGGCGGCCTGGGCGGCGAACGCCTCGACGATCCGCCGGTCGGCGGCCTCCAGCCGTCGGCCGCTGAGCACGACGGTGATCCGCTCGTCGACGGGTACCGCCGTCTCACCGCCGTCGGGTGTGCAGGCGGGCTGGTCGCCGACGCTTGCCACCACGCACCAGGCGCGCTCCTCCCGGGCCCGGTCAGGACGACCGCCGGCCTCCTCGGCCAGCTCCAGCACGCTCACCGCGCGCAGCCCGAAGGTCTCCCGGAGCTGGTCCAGCAGGGCCGGCAGAGGGCGTTCGCCGCGCAGTACGCCACCGGCGACGGCGGCGAGGGTCTGCGCGTCGGCGGCGGCGCGCGCGGCCTCCCGGGTCCGCCGGGCCGCGACGTCCACGATCCAGCTCACCGCGAGGGCCACGCCGACGAAGACGGCCAGGGCGAGCAGGTTGTCGGCCTCGGCGATGGTGAGCGTCCGGTACGGCGGGGTGAAGAACCAGTTGAGCAGCAGCGAACCGCCGAGCGCGGCGACAAGCGCCGGCCACACCCCGCCGACGAGCGCGACCCCGACGACCCCGGCGAGGAACAGCAGGATGTCGTTGGTGAGGGTCAGGTCGGGCAGGGCCTTCAGCAGCAGTGTGAGCAGCGGCATCCCGAGCACGGCCAGAGCGAAGCCGAGCAGCCGTCGCCGCCGGGACAGCGCCGCCGGCACCGCCGCCGCCCGGCGGCCCTTGCCGGCCTGCTTGTGGGTGACCAGGTGGACGTCGATCGAGCCGGAGAGCGCCGTGGTGGTCACCCCGACACCCCGGGCGAAGATCTGCGCGAGGCGACCCCGGCGACTGGCCCCGAGCACCAACTGGGTGGCGTTCACGCCCTGGGCGAAGTCGAGCAGCGCGGCCGGCACGTCGGTGCCGAGCACCTGGTGGTACGTGCCACCCAGGCTCTCGACGAGGACCCGCTGGCGGGCCAGTTGGGCCGGGTCCGCGCCGGCCAGGCCGTCGCTGCGGGCCACGTGCACGGCGAGCAGGTCGGCGCCCTTGCTGCGGGCCGCGACCCGGGCCGCCCGGCGGATCAACGTCTCACCCTCCGGGCCGCCGGTCAGGGCCACGACGACGCGTTCCCGGGCCTCCCAGGTGGCGGCGATGCCCTGCTGGCTGCGGTAGCGGTCGAGCTGCTCGTCGACCTTGTCGGCCAGCCAGAGCAGCGCCAGCTCGCGCAGCGCGGTGAGGTTGCCGACCCGGAAGTAGTTGCCCAACGCGGCGTCGATCTTGTCTGGCCGGTAGATGTTGCCGTGCGCCATCCGCCGGCGCAGCGCCTCCGGGGTCATGTCGACAAGCTCGACCTGCTCGGCGGCGCGGACGATCTCGTCGGGCACGGTCTCCCGCTGGGTGGTGCCGGTGATCTGGGCGACGACGTCGTTCACCGACTCCAGGTGCTGCACGTTGACGGTGGACAGCACGTCGATCCCCGCGTCGAGCAGCTCCTGGACGTCCTGCCAACGCTTGTCGTGCCGGGAGCCGGGCACGTTGGTGTGTGCCAGTTCGTCCACGATCGCGATCTCGGGGTGGCGGGCCAGCACCGCGTCCAGGTCCATCTCGGTGAACTCGGCGCCCCGGTAGGTGAGCGTGCGGCGGGGCACCTGTTCCAGGTCGCCCAGCATGGCGGCGGTGTGCTGGCGGCCGTGGGTCTCCACGAAGCCGATCACCACGTCGGTGCCGCGCGCGGCCCGCCGTTGGGCCTCCTCCAACATGGCGTACGTCTTGCCGACGCCGGGGGCGGCCCCGAGATAGATGCGCAGTTCTCCGCGTGGCACGGGACCATCCTCCCTGCTCAGATCGGCGGGCGGGGCCGTGCCCGGTTGGCACGGCCCCGCCTGCGGGTGCGCTCAGCGTGCGGGGAACTGCTCGTCGAGGGCGAGGTTGAGCTCCAGCACGTTGACGCCGGGTTCACCCATGAATCCGAGCGCCCGCCCGGCGGTGTGCTCCTCGATGAGCTTGCGGACCGCCGCCGGGTCCGCGCCGCGTTCCCGCGCGACCCGGTTCACCTGCACCTCGGCGTACGCCGGGCTGATCTGCGGGTCGAGGCCGCTGGCGCTGGCGGTGACCGCGTCGGCGGGCACCGCCGGGTCGGCGGGGGCGTCGCCCCGGATCGGGGTGACCACCCCGCCGGCGGCCACGTAGTCCTCGCCCGGTTGGGCCGGCTCCACCGGCACCCCCTGGTACGAGGACACGAACGGGGTGGCCGGGGCGGCCTGGTTGACGCTTACCACCCGGGTGACCGGGCCGGTCAGACCGTCGGCGCGGAAGACGGCGAGCACGGCGCCCACCCCGTCGTCGGTGCAGTACGGGCGACGTCCGTCGACACCGTTCAGCTCGCCGACGGCCTTGCTGCGCCCGCACACCTGGGTGAGCAGGCTCTCGCTGGACTCCTCCGGGTCGGTGGCGATGGTGTCGACGACGCTCTCCGGGCCCAGGTTGCTGGCCGAGGTGGAGGTCGGGTCGTAGCCGTCACCGGCGGCCGACGGGCGGGACTGGAAGTAGCGCGGGACGGGGTTGCCGTCCGCGTCGGTGAAGGACTGGCCGATGAGCGAGCTGCCGATCGTCGTACCGCCCGAGGTGATAAGCGAGCCGTCGACCTTGTGGTTCAGGCCGGGCAGTCGACCGACCGCGACCAGGGCCAGCGGGTAGACCAGGCCGAGCAGCACCGTGAAGACCAGTACGGCGCGCAGCGCGGCGAGGTGTTGGGCGATCCAGGTGGGTAGGCGCATCACGAAATCCCCGGGATGAATTGGATGAGCAGGTCGATGAGCTTGATCCCGATAAACGGCACGATGATGCCGCCCAGGCCGTAGACCAGCAGGTTGCGGCTGAGCAGCTTCGACGCGGCGGCCGGCCGGTACCGCACGCCGCGCAGGGCGAGCGGGATCAGCGCGATGATCACCAGGGCGTTGAAGATGACGGCGGACAGGATCGCCGACTCCGGGCTGGCCAGCCGCATGATGTTCAGTGCGTCCAGGCTCGGGTAGAGGCCGGCGAACATGGCCGGGATGATCGCGAAGTACTTCGCGATGTCGTTCGAGATGCTGAACGTGGTGAGCGCACCACGGGTGATCAGCAACTGCTTGCCGATCTCCACGATCTCGATCAGCTTGGTCGGGTCGGAGTCGAGGTCGACCATGTTGCCGGCCTCCTTCGCGGCCGACGTGCCGGTGTTCATGGCCACCCCGACGTCGGCCTGGGCGAGCGCCGGTGCGTCGTTGGTGCCGTCGCCGGTCATCGCGACCAGCCGGCCGCCCTCCTGCTCCCGCTTGATCAGCGCGAGCTTGTCCTCCGGCGTCGCCTCGGCCAGGAAGTCGTCCACCCCGGCCTCGTCGGCGATGGCCTTCGCGGTACGCGGGTTGTCGCCGGTGATCATCACGGTCCGGATGCCCATCCGGCGCATCTCGTCGAACCGCTCGCGCATGCCGGACTTGACCACGTCCTTGAGGTGGATGACGCCAAGGGCGCGGGCCGGCTCACCGTCGACGTGCTCGGCGACCACGAGCGGGGTGCCGCCGGTGCCGCTTATCGCGTCCACGATCTCGCCGACCTGCTCGGTCGGGTGGCCGCCGTTCTCGCGTACCCACTTCATCACCGCTGCGGCGGCGCCCTTGCGGACCCGGCGGGCCGTGCCCGACGCGCCGCCGTCGACGGTGGCGTCCGGGGTCAGGTCGACGCCGCTCATCCGGGTCTGCGCGGTGAACGGCACGAAGGTGGCGTGCGGCATCACCCCGGGCTCGCGCTCGCGCAACCCGAACTCGTTCTTCGCCAGGACTACCACCGAGCGCCCCTCCGGGGTCTCGTCGGCCAGGCTGGACAGCTGGGCGGCGTCGGCCATCGCCTCGACGGCAACCCCTTCGACGGGTACGAACTCGGCGGCCTGCCGGTTGCCCAGCGTGATGGTGCCGGTCTTGTCCAGCAGCAGGGTGTTGACGTCGCCGGCCGCCTCGACGGCCCGGCCGCTCATGGCCAGCACGTTGCGCTGGACGAGGCGGTCCATGCCGGCGATGCCGATGGCCGACAGCAGCGCGCCGATGGTGGTGGGGATCAGGCAGACAAGCAGCGAGACCAGCACGACACCTGTGACACCGGAACCGGTGATCGCCCCGCTGTCCGGCGCGGCCGCCTGGTACGCCTTGGAGAAGATCGCCAAGGGCTGGAGGGTGACCACTGCCAGCAGGAAGATGATCGTGAGCGCGGCGAGCAGGATGTTCAGCGCGATCTCGTTCGGGGTCTTCTGCCGGTTGGCGCCCTCGACCAGGGCGATCATCCGGTCGATGAAGCTCTCCCCGGGCTTCTGGGTGATCTTCACGATGATCCGGTCGGAGAGCACCCTGGTGCCCCCGGTCACCGCGCTGCGGTCACCGCCGGACTCGCGGATGACCGGGGCCGACTCGCCGGTGATCGCCGACTCGTCGACGCTGGCGATGCCCTCCACGATGTCCCCGTCACCGGGGATGATGCCGCCGGCCTCGACCAGCACGATGTCGCCCTGCCGCAGCTCCGGCGCGGGCACCGCCTCGTCGCGGTAGGTGTTGGCCCGCGCGCCGGGCTTCCAGTCGACCAGCCGGGTGGCGATGGTGTCCTTCTTCGCCTGCCGCAGGGTCGCGGCCTGGGCCTTGCCCCGGCCCTCGGCGACCGCCTCGGCGAGATTCGCGAAGATCACCGTCAGCCAGAGCCAGATGGTGATCGCCCAGGCGAAGACCGACGGGTCGGCCACCGCCAGGACCGTGGTGAAGGCCGCGCCGACCTCGACGATCAGCATCACCGGGTTACGCCACATGGTGGTCGGGTTGAGCTTGCGTACCGCGTCCGGCAGGGACCGGATCAACTGCTGGGGGTCGAGCAGGCCTCCGCCGATCCGGTTGCCCTGGGTGGCGGGCGTGCCGGGGAGTTGCTCTGTCGGGGCGGACGTGACGGACATGTCCTCGTTCCTCATGATGGTCAGAGCCCTTCTGCCAGCGGGCCGAGCGCCAGTGCGGGCAGGAAGGTCAGCGCGACGAGGACGACGGTGACGCCGACGACCATGCCGATGAACAGCGGTCGGTGGGTCGGCAGGGTGCCCTCGGACGCGGGGGTGGGTGCCTGGCGGGCCAGCGATCCGGCCAGCGCGAGCACGAAGATGAGCGGCAGGAATCGGCCCAGCAGCATGCACAACCCGAGCGCGGTGTCCCACCAGGTGGTGTTGACGGTGATGCCGCCGAACGCGGAGCCGTTGTTGTTGCTGGCCGAGGTGAACGCGTACAGCACCTCGGAGAGCCCGTGCGGGCCGACGTTGAGCGCCGTGGAGTTGTTGCCTGTGGCGAACGCCGCCGCCGTGCCGACAAGCACCAGGATCGGCGTGATCAGGAAGTACAGCGAGGCGAACTTGATCTCGCGGGACCCGATCTTCTTGCCCAGGTACTCGGGAGTGCGGCCGACCATCAGCCCGGCCACGAAGACCGTGATCACCGCGAGGATGAGCAGGCCGTAGAGACCCGAGCCGGTGCCACCCGGCGCGACCTCGCCGAGCATCATGTTGACCATCGTCATCATGCCGCCGAGCGAGGTGAACGAGTCGTGGAACGAGTTCACCGCACCGGTCGAGGTGAGCGTGGTGGCGGCGGCGAAGGTGGCCGAGTTCGACACGTCGAACCGCACCTCCTTGCCCTCCAGCGCCGCGCCGACCGCCTGCGGGACCGTGCCGTGGCCGGCCAGCTCGAAGATGTTGGTGATGGCGACGCTGGCGAACGCGAGGATGCCCATCACGGCGGCGATGGCGTAGCCCTGCCGGTTCTGCCCGACCATCCGGCCGAAGACCCGGGGCAGGCTGAACGGGATCAGCAGGATCAGGAAGATCTCCAGCCAGTTCGTCCAGGCGGTCGGGTTCTCGAACGGGTGGGCGCTGTTGACGTTGTAGAAGCCGCCACCGTTGGTGCCCAGCTCCTTGATGACCTCCTGGCTGGCCACCGGGCCGCCGGTGATGGTCTGGGTGCCGCCGGTAAGCGTGCTCACGTCGGTGCCGCCGGAGAGGTTCTGCACCGCTCCGCCGATCATCAGCGCGATGGCGCCGAGCACGGCGATCGGCAGCAGGATGCGCAGCACGATCCGGGTCAGGTCGACCCAGAAGTTGCCGAGTTGCCCGGTGCGGCTGCGGGCGAAGCCGCGGACCAGCGCGACAGCCACCGCGATGCCGACCGCCGCCGAGACGAAGTTCTGCACCGCCAGGCCGGCCATCTGCACCAGGTGGCCCATCGTCGACTCACCCGAGTACGACTGCCAGTTGGTGTTCGTCACGAACGACACTGCCGTGTTCCACGCGCCGTGCGGCACCACCGGGTCGAAGCCCAGCGACAGCCACAGGTGGTTCTGCACCCGCTGGAACAGGTACAGGAACAGGATCGAGACCGCGGAGAACGCCAGCACGCTGCGGGCGTACACGCCCCAGGTCTGCTCGGCGGCCGGGTTGACCCCGACCAGCCGGTAGATGCCCCGCTCGACCCGCGACTGCTTCGTTCCGGAGACCGCCCGGAACATGTAGTCGCCGAACGGCTTGTAGACGGCGACGATGGCCGCCACCAGCGTCAGCACGAAGATGACGCCTGCTGTTGTCATGGTCATCAGAAGCGCTCCGGGAACAGCAGGGCGAACACCAGGAACGCGCCCAGGACGATCGCGAGCACCAGACCGACGGCGTTTACCGCGTTCACAGCTTCTCCACCGCCCGGACCACCAGGGCGAGCGCTGCGAACAGCACCACCGTCAGGACCACGAACACCACGTCAGACACGCTGACTCCTCTTACCGGAAAGGTTCGTCGCGACCGCCTTCCGGTCGCGCCGGGCAAGCAAAGCCCCACCGCCTGCCGGATGGCAGGGGTCATAACGCGACAGTGACGGCGGCGAACCTTTTCTTGACGTGGTTTTCACACCTGCCCACTGAACAGGTGAAATGCGGCACAGAGGCGCGTCGGTCGGGGAGACGAGGGGTGGCTGTCCACCCTTTGCTCTGCTTCAACGGAGGCAACAGCGAGGCACCGACGCTGTTGCGCCGGTGGAAGCAGAGCAAAGGGCCCGAAGGGGGTGGGCGGCGGGTCAGGCCGGGCGGCGGGCCACCAGCACGTCGCGCATGATCGACTGGTCCACCCGGTGCCGCAGCGCGCGGTAGGGCTCGGCGTCGACAACGGTCAGGCCCGCGTCGGCAAGCGCCGCCGCCGCGTCGTCGCGGCTCGCGACGTGGGTGTTCCAGGAGATCCCGAGCGCCCCGCCGGGACGCAGCAGCCGCGCCCAGACCGGCGCGGCGTGCGCGAGCAGCGCCAGCGGATCGCGGGTCAATCCCTGGTCGGCGGTACGACTGCCGTGCTGTACGCCGTACGGCGCGTCGGCGACGACCAGGTCCACGGTCTCCGGGCGGAAGAACTCCGCCGACCGGGCGGTGTCGGCGTTGACCACGTCCAGCAGCTGGGTCTGGCCGGCCTTGTGTTCCTCGCGGGTCGGCGCCAGCTCGATCCGCACCCGCCGGCCGACCACCTTGCGCTCGCGGCGCACCGGCCCCGACTCCAGCACCCGGTGCTTGACCCGCTTCTGCTTCAGCCAGGTGGTGATGAACGCCCGGTACGCCTCGACGTCCTTCTGGTCGCGCTCGATCCCTGCCGCGTCGAAGCCGTACATCAGTGCCTGGTTGAGGGTGGTGCCGCGACCGCAGAGCGGGTCGAGCACCCGGAACCGGCGGCTGGTCAGCTCGCTGGCCCAGTCCGAGGCGAGCAGTGTGACGTTGAGCAGCAGCTTGGTGAACTGCTCGTTGGTCTTGCCCGGGTACTTCTGGATGGTGAGCAGGTCGTCGTCATAGCGGTCCAGTCGGCTCCACTCGACCGGCCGCAGCAGCTCGCCGACGATCTCGAACAGCGCGTACCCGGCGGAGAGGTTGCCCAGGACGCTCAGGTCCCGCTCGGTTAGCCCGTCACCGGTGAAGGTGACGTAGGACGCCCCGCCGACGACCTCGGTGTCCAGCTCGCCGATCCGACCGTCGAGCGCCGAGCGGCCGAAGATCTCCAGCTCGGCCCGGGTCAGGTCGACGGCGGAGCGGGCGTACACCCGGTTGGTTGCGGGCAGGATCAGCAGGCCGTAGCGCGTCATGATCCGGCGAGTATTCCACAACGGGTGACTGTCGCCGGGAACCGGAGCGGCCCTCGGAGCGACTACCGGTACATGGGGTGTGAGCAGTGGCGGGAGATCCTGTCCGCGCAGTTGGACGGGGAGGAGACCGCCGCCGAGCGGGCGGCGGCGCAGGGGCACCTGGACGAGTGCGCCAAGTGCCGGGCGTGGTTCGCGACGGCGGCGGGGGTGACGCGTCGCGTTCGTACCCGATTGGTCACCGACGTCCCGGACCGGACCGACGCGATCCTGGCCGCCCTCGGCGGCGGTGTCGCGGCCGGCGCGACAGGTGACGCTGGCGCGGTCCCCGACGCCACGCCGCCCAGCCGCCGGTCGCGGTGGCGGCCCCACCTGCCTGGGCGCGGCGCCCTGGTCGTCGGGTTGCGCGCGGCGCTCGGGCTGCTCGGCGCCGTGCAACTGGTGCTCGGCCTGGCCCAGGTGGGCCGGGGCGCGACCGCCGACCACCTGCACCCCGCGGGCCAGCACCTGTGGCACGAGTCGGCCGCGTGGAACGTCGCTGTGGGTGCCGGCTTCCTCTTCGTGGCGGTACGCCGCAGCCCGCCGGCCGGGCTGCTGCCGATGCTCAGCGCGTTCGTCGGCACGCTGCTGCTGCTCTCGGTGAACGACCTGGCCACCGGGTCGGTGGACGGGGAGCGACTGGTAAGCCACGGTTTCCTGGTGGTCGGCTATCTGATCACCGTGCTGCTGTCCCGCCCCGGGCTGCGTCCCGGCGGGCCTGCGCCGCAGCGGCAACCGACGCCGTCGCGCTGGCGTTTCGGCACCGACGAGGGCGAACGGCCGCTGCGGGTGGTCAACGCGGGGGCGTACCCCGCGCAGGCGGCCGATCGGCACGCCGCTCCGGCGGCACGGGCCGGCCGGGCCGCGCGGGCCAGCCGGACCGGCGACCGGCGGGCGGCCTGAGCCTGTTCAGTCCGTCTGCCGCTGCCGCGCGCGGTGGGCGCGCAGGTTTGCCGGGAGGCCGCAGACGCGGACGGAGTGCCAGACCCCGCTGTTGTTGCGGGAGCGGTCGTAGAACGCCACCTGGCACCGGGGGTTGCGGCAGGTCTTGATGCGCCGGCCGACGTCGGTGAGTTGCGCCGCGAACAACTCCGCCAGGACGAGGGAGACAAGCGACTCGGCGCCCGTCCCGGCGGGATCGAGGTGGACCGACCCGGTCCCGTCGAGCCGCAGCGTGGCAGCTGCGGCACGAGGGGCCGGCACCGGCTCGGGCGGCCCGGATTCCGGTGTGGCGTGGAGCCTGGCGTCGATCCCGTACCGCAGCTCGTCGCGGAAGGTCCGCAGCGCCCGCAGGCCGGCCGGGTCGAGCGTCACGTCGGGTGCCGGCCGCCCGGTGGCCGTCGACCACCGGGCGGCGACATCGTGCGTCCACTGCGTGGCGCTGTCGAGATCGTCGAGGAGATCCGGCTGGCGGGGTGCGCCGGCCGGGAGCGTGTTGAGCAGGTCCTGGACCAGCCCGAGGCCGCCCGGTGCGGGGTCGAGGCCGTATCGCGCGGTCGCGGGCCACGGCGGAGTGGACACCGACGGCATTGTCACATCACTTTCCGATCAGGCCGAGCGCCCCGTACCACAGCGGTCCCGGGTTCACCCAGTCCGGATAGAGCTCCATCATCGCGTCGAAGAACTCGATGGCGGTCGACTTCTCCGCCAACAGCCGCTCCACGTTCAGCAGGTACCTCCGGGTCTCGTCGATGCTCGACGGGTCGTCGGGGCGGTTGCGGTTCTTGTGGCTGGCGACGACAGCCCGGGGCGCGAGGGCCTCGACGCGGTCGAGTGCCTTGAGCCACTCTCGCAGGCCACCGTTGACGGTTTCCAGCAGGTACTGGTGGACCCCGTTGTAGACGACGTCGCCGGCCACGACGAGGCCGATCGACGGTACGTGCAGGACCGTGGTCTGGTCGCCGTCGGTGTGCCCGGTCTCGACCGGCTGGGCGACGTTGCCGTCGATCAGAATTCCGCCGGGCGGCACCGGAATGGCGTCTACTGGCGACTCCGGGATCAGCCCGGGGAAGACCTTGTCGAACACCGCCTGGCGCCCGACGGTGGCCTGCTGGTGCATGACCTCGATGGTGCCGGGCGTCGCGTAGGTGACGGCGTCGGGGAAGCGCTTGACCAGTTCGGGGGCACCGAACCAGTGGTCGCCGTGCCCGTGGGTGGCGTAGATGGCGGTCAGCCGCTTGCCCGACCGCTCGATCCAGTCGCCCGCCGTCGCGATCTGCTCGTGGGTGAACGGCGGGTCCACCAGCAGCGCCTCCTCGGCCCCCGAGATCAGGGTGGTGGCTGTCGGGTTGAAGTGGATCGGCGAGCCGTCCGGCATGCGCTGCTCTCCGGCCCGGACCGGGCCGTCCAATACCAAAACCTCGTAGGAAAGGGCAGATGGGGACATGCTTCCTCCTCGGTGACGCGGGTTGCGACAGTCGGCGCACGCCCACCGACGAAATAAGCATAAGTCTTATGCCTATTTCAGCCAGCCGTTTGCCGAGTCTCCTGCGTCACGCCCTCCCTCGCGACGACCTGCGGGACGACCTGCTCCACGATCGTCAACAGCGTGGTGGTGAGCAGCAGGTGCACCTGGGGGCGGGTCAACGCGCCGCGCTGGAGCCACTCCCGGGCGGTCGAGGTCGCCAGGCCGCAGTACGCCCGAACCATCCCGCGTAGCTCCTCGTGGCGCTCCGCCTCGTCGGCAAGCCCGACGGCGACGAGCATGCGGTCCGCGGCGACCTCCTCGGCCTCGGCGAGCACCCGTTCCACGTCGGCGTCACCACCCATTCCCCGCGCGGTGACCGCCGCCAGCCAGGAGGTGCTGTGCCGGGACACCACGTCGAGGAACCAGGTGACACTGGCCTCGACCCGGGTCCGCAGGTCACCCTTGGGCAGCCGTTGCAGGGCAACCTCCGGGATGGTCACCATGACCCGGACGACCTCCAGGTAGAGGTCCTTCTTCGCCCCGAAGTAATGGTTGACCAACCCGCGGGCGACACCCGCCTCGCGGGCCACGTCGGTGGTCGACACGTCCGCGTACGGCCGCTCGCCGAACAGCCGGACCGCGCAGGCCAGGATCTGCCCACGTCGGGCGTCCGGCTCCAATCTGCGGCGGCGCGGAGCCGTCTCGACACTCATCTGGCCGACCCTATCGGCAGCTCACATCGCCGGCTTCGGCCTCGACGCCCCCCGTGCCTTGTCGGAACCGGCGGCATCGAGGCCGCGCCGAACCGGTCAACTGCGGAACCCCTCGATCGCGGCCGGGGTCACCGGGGTGAAGAAGTTGACCAGGTTGCCGTCGGGGTCGCGGAAGAGCAGCGCCCGGTTACCCCAGGGCATGGTCGTGGGCTCGTTCACGAAATCCTCGACCACGCTCTTCAGCTTCTCGTACAGCGCGTCCACGTCGTCCACGAGGAACTCGATGATCACGCTGTGGTTGTCGGCCGGGCGGGCCGAGTCGGGCGCGAACAGTGCGACGGTGCGGGTGCTGCCGATCGCCAGCCTGCCGTGGGCGGTACGCAACTCGGCGAAGTCCTCGTTACCCCAGGTCGCCTGCACGCCGGTGATCTTCTCGTAGAAGCCGACCAGGCGGTTGATCTCGTCGGTGATGATGCGGATGGAGACGAAGTCCATGTCTTCTCCCTGCTCAGTGCGGTTGGTATCGCTCGGTGGAGATCACGTTAGAACGAATACTGGACAGGTTCGGTCCAGTATTCGGATAAAGTTCACACCGTGGCACGACCGACAGCCCAGGTGCTCGCACTACTGGAACTTCTGCAATCCGGCGGCGTCCGGACGATGACCGAGCTTGCCGAGCGCCTTGGTGTCGAGCCGCGCACCGTGCGGCGCTATGTGAGTCATCTGATCGACCTGGACCTGCCGGTGGAGTCGGTGCGCGGTCGCTACGGCGGGTATCGGCTCGCCGCCGGCTACCGACTGCCGCCGCTGATGTTCAACGACGACGAAGCTCTGGCCGTCCTACTCGGCCTGATCGCCGGCCGTCGTGCCGGGTTGGCCACGGCAACCGGCACCGCTGGCGAAACCGCCGCCGCGAAGATCCGTCGCGTCCTGCCGTCGCGGACCGCTGACCTGCTGGACGCCGCGCTCCAGTCCCTCGCCTTCACCGCCGAACCCGGTGACTTCCCCGCGCCGCAGACCGACGTACTACTCACCGTCGCCGAGGCGGTCCGCCACCACCGGCCGATCTCGCTGCAATACACCTCGGGTGACGGTCGGCGCAGCGTCCGCGTGCTGCATCCGTTCGGGCTGGTCAACCATGCCGGCCGGTGGTATGCCACAGGGGTCGATCCGGAGATCGGCGAGGAGCGAACCCTCCGACTCGACCGCATCGCGGACGCGAGACCGTTGCCGGGCTCGTTCGAGCCGCCCGCCGGAAACGATCCGGCCGGGCACCTTCTCAGGTCGATGGCACGAGCGCCGTACCAGCATGCGGTGTCGCTGCGGATACAAGGAACTGTCGAGCAGATCCGCAGGCGGCTACCAGCCAGCATCGCCGAGGTACGAGAGGGTGCGGAGGAAGGCTGGCAGGACGTGGAGATCCGGGCAGAGAGCCTCGACTGGTTGCCCGGCATGCTCGCTGCACTCGACCTGCCGTTCGTCATCGAACGCCCGGACGAACTCCGCGACCGCGTCGTCGCACTCGCCGAGCGGCTGGTGGCCTCGGCACGCCGCGATTCGGCCCGCAGCTAGCCAGCCGCCACCCTCACCGTGATCACTTGATGCTCAGCAGTTGTCAGCGCCGCTCCTGAACTGCTGAGCATCAAGTGATCACGACGAGCGGCCTGCGGTGATCCGCCTTTCTGTCTTACCCTTGCCACTCATCAGTGGCAGCCCGACTGGCGCGGTCTCCACCGCTCCTGCCCGGCGGGCTAGATCAACTGAGCAAGGGAGCAGAGCCTTGGTTTCTCGACGTCGAGTGTTGTCTGGCGCGGCCGGTGCGGCCGTCGGCCTCACGGCCGCCGGTACGTTCGGCGGGTCGGCGACGGCGGCACCGTCCGCCGCCACCGTGACGTCGCCGCTGGCGGCCCGCCGTGGTCGACTGATGAGTCGGACGGTGGTGACGTCACCGGCCATTCCGTTGACCCACCTGTCCGTCGCGCACAGCGGCCCGGCGGCGGCGGTGCGCCTCCGTACCGGCAAGGGGTGGAGCGACTGGCTGGAGCTCAGCGCGTGCCCGAGCGGTCGGGACGATCGCGCGTCGTCGGCCCGGTCGAGCGTCGTGGTGGCCGACGGCGCCACCGGATACGAGGTCCAGGTCGCGGACGGTTCGGCGGCGACAGTTGTCGAGCTGAACATGGTCGACGGGGCTCGGCGGACGATCGCGAGCGCGGAGACGAACGGCCTTCCGCTGCCGCCCAACACGCGGAGGCCGCCGACGTATCTGCCCCGGTCCGGCTGGGGAGCCGACGAGTCGCTGCGGCTCGCCCCGAACGGCAGCCCGCTGTGGCCGACGCAGTTCTTCCCGGCGCAGACGCTGACCGTGCACCACAGTGGGGTGGACCAGCACAACGACGACCCCGATCCGGCGGCGACGGTTCGCGCCATCTACTACGACCAGTGCGTACTCCAGGAGTTCGGGGACATCGGTTACCACCTGTTGATCGACGAGGCCGGCAGGGTCTACGAGGGCCGCTACTCCGATCCGGGGTCGCAGCCGGTCTACGGCCCGGCCTCGGGTGCCGACGGTCGGCCGCTCGCGGTCAACGCGGCGCACGTGAGCGGCTACAACGCGGGCAACATCGGCATCTGCCTGCTGGGCCGTTACACGTCCCGCCTGCCGAGCCCGGCCGCGCAACGGTCACTGGCCGTCGTGCTGGCGGGGCTCGGCCTGACGAGCCGGCTCGATCCCACCGGTCGGACCGGCTACGTCAATCCGATCAGCGGGGTGGGTGGCAACGTGGCGGTCATCTCGGGCCACCGGGACTGGGCGAGCGTCGGGGCCGACCCGACCGAGTGCCCGGGCGACTACTTCTACCCCTACCTCGGCGAGCTTCGCCAGGAGGTGTCCACTCTGGCCGGGGTTCACCCGACTCCGCCACCCCGGCCGCCGCGGCGCTAGTCGTCGCGGGGCAGCCGCACCTACCGCCCCCGCCTGGTCGACCGTCGCACCGGTGGGGGCGGTGCCGTCTGGGCCCGCCGCACCTGTGGGGCTACCGATCCGGACTTATTGACATGCCGCCAACAGCGCGCGAGGGTGATGAACATGCCGACGCCCCCGCTCGACGGATCCCCCTCAGCCTGGCGCGAGCCGGAGCACGACGACCTCGCCGACCTGGCCCGCACCTTCTTCACCAAGGAGGTGCTACCGCACACCGACCGTCTGCTGGCGCAGGGCCACCCGGACCGCGAGCACTACCGCCGCGCCGGCGAGCTGGGGTTGTTGGGCCTGTCCGTCCCGGAGGAGTACGGCGGCGGAGGCGGCCAGTTCACCCACGAGGCCGTGCTGCTGCACGAACAGACGTACGCGGGTGAGAGCAGCCTCGGGTTGGCGGTGCACAGCGGCATCGTCACCGGCTACCTGGTCGCGTACGGCAACGCGGAGCAGAAGCGGCGGTGGCTGCCCGGCCTGTGCAGCGGCGAACTTGTGGGCGCCATCGCGATGACCGAGCCGGACGGCGGCTCCGACCTTCAGGCGATGCGCACCCGTGCGGTCCGCGACGGGGACGACTACCTGGTCACCGGCGCGAAGACGTTCATCACCAACGGTGGCCTGGCCGACCTGATCATCCTGGCCGTGAAGACCGACCCCGAGCAGCGGGCGGCCGGTGTCTCGCTGCTGGTCTGCGAGGTCGGCGACGATCCGGCGGGCTTCCGCCGGGGCCGGCTGCTGTCCAAGATCGGGCTGCACGGCAACGACACCGCCGAGTTGTTCTTCGACGAGTTGCGGGTGCCGGCGGCCAACCTGCTCGGCGACGCCGAAGGGCTGGGCTTCGGCCAGCTCATGCAGCAACTCCCGCAGGAACGGCTGGTCATCGGCGTCGGCGCGGTGGCCGCGATGCAACGCGCGGTCGAGCTGACCGTCGCGTACGCGAAGGAGCGCACCGCCTTCGGCAAGCCGCTGATGGGCCACCAGCACACCCGGATGGTGCTCGCCGAGTGCGCCACCCGCGCCCGGGTCAGCCGGGTCTTCCTGGACGACTGCATCGTCCGGCACACCCGCGGCGACCTGGACGTGGCGACCGCCGCGATGGCGAAGTCCTGGCTCACCGAAGGGCAGTGCGAGGTCATCGACAGGTGCCTACAGATCTTCGGTGGCTACGGCTACACGACCGAGTATCCGATCGCCCGGATGTACGCCGACGCCCGGGTCCAGAAGATCTACGGCGGCACCAACGAGATCATGAAGGAGCTGATCGCCCGTGCCCTCTGAGGCGTACGTCTACGACGCGGTCCGCACCCCGCGCGGACGCGGCCGGGACACCGGCGCGCTGCACGGGGTCAAGCCGATCTCGCTGGTGGTCGGCCTGATCGACGCGCTGCGCGAGCGCAACCCGGGGCTCGACGTGGGCCGCCTGGAGGATCTGCTGCTGGGCATCGTCACCCCGGTCGGCGAGCAGGGCGGCAACCTGTCCCGGGCCGCCGCGCTGCTGGCCGGGCTACCCGACCAGGTGGGCGGGGTGCAGCTCAACCGGTTCTGCGCCTCCGGGCTGGAAGCGGTGAACATCGCTGCCGCACGGATCCGCTCCGGCTGGGAGCACCTGCTGCTCGCCGGTGGCGTGGAGTCGATGTCCCGGGTGCCGATGGGCTCGGACGGCGGGGCCTGGATGAGCGATCCGCAGACCACGCTCGCCACGTCGTTCGTCCCGCAGGGCATCAGCGCCGACCTGATCGCCACCCTGGAGGGCTTCACCCGCGACGACGTGGACGGTTACGCGCTGCGGTCGCAGGATCGGGCCGCCAAGGCGTTGGCCGGCGGGCACTTCGCCCGCTCGGTGGTGCCGGTGCGCGACGGCAACGGGCTGGACATCCTCACCGTGGACGAGCACCCGCGACCGGACACCACCCGGGAGACGCTGGCCCGACTCACCCCGTCGTTCGCGGCGCTCGGCGACGCCGCCGGCTTCGACGCTGTCGCGTTGCAGAAGTTCCACTGGTTGGAGGCGATCGAGCACGTCCACCACGCCGGCAACTCGTCGGGCATCGTGGACGGTGCGGCACTCGTGCTGATCGGCTCGGCGCAGGTCGGCCAGGAGCTCGACCTCGCCCCGCGCGCCCGGATCGTCAGCGCGGCGGTCAGCGGCGCCGATCCGACGCTGATGCTCACCGGCCCGATCCCGGCCACCCACAAGGCGCTCGCCGCCGCCGGGTTGACCGTCGCCGACATCGACCTGTTCGAGTTCAACGAGGCGTTCGCCGCCGCGGTGCTCAAGTACGTCCGGGATCTGGGTATCGACCCGGACCGGGTGAACGTCAACGGTGGCGCTATCGCACTCGGTCATCCGCTCGGCGCGACCGGGGCGATGCTGATCGGCACCGCCGTCGACGAGTTGGAGCGCCGTGACCTGCGCCGCGCGGTGGTGACCCTCTGCATCGGCGGCGGCATGGGCGTCGCCACCGTTCTCGAGCGCTGCTGACCCCCGGGGGACGACAATGACAAACACCATCCGGTACGACAGTGCCGCCGACGGCGTCGTCACGCTCACCCTCGACGACCCGGACCAGTCCGCGAACGTCATGAACCAGGCGTACGCGGCGTCCATGAGCGCCGCGCTCGACCGGTTGGAGGCCGAGCGTGACGAGCTGACCGGGGTCATCGTGACAAGCGCGAAGTCGACCTTCTTCGCCGGCGCCGACCTGCCGCGGACGATCCGGGCCAGCCGCGCGGACGCGCCCGAACTGGCCGAGCTGCTCGACACCATCAAACGGGACCTGCGCCGGCTGGAGACCCTGGGCCGACCGGTGGTCGCCGCGATAAACGGCTCGGCGCTCGGCGGTGGCCTGGAAATCGCCCTCGCCTGCCATCACCGGATCGCGCTTGACGCGCCGGGCAGCCGGCTCGGCCTGCCCGAGGTGACCCTCGGTCTGCTGCCCGGGGCCGGCGGTGTCACCCGGACGGTACGGCTGCTCGGCCTGGCCACGGCACTGACCACCGTGCTGCTCACCGGTCGGCGGATGCGCCCCGCCGACGCCCTGGCCGCCGGGCTGGTCGACGAGGTGGTCGCCACCCCTGCGGAGTTGCTGGACCAGGCCCGGGTCTGGATCGCCGCCAACCCGCACCCGAGCCAGCCGTGGGACCGACAGGACTACCGGATGCCCGGCGGCACCCCGGCCAGCCGCTCGCTGGCCGCCCAGTTGCCGGCCTTCCCGGCCACCCTGCGCAAGCAACTCAAGGGTGCCCGGCTGCCCGCACCCGAGGCGATCCTGGCGACCGCTGTCGAGGGCGCGCAGGTCGACCTGGCGACCGCGTTCACAGTCGAGACCCGGCATCTGATCGGCCTACTCACCGGGCAGGTCGCCAAGAACATGATCGGTGCCTTCTTCTTCGACCTGAAGGCGGTGAACGGCGGCGCGGCCCGTCCGAGCGGGGTGGACGCCCCGCCGGTGCGCCGGGTGGCGGTGCTCGGCGCCGGGATGATGGGCGCGGGCATCGCGTACGCGTGCGCCACCGCCGGGTTGGACGTGGTGGTCAGGGACGTCACGCCGGAGGCCGCCGGCCGGGCCCGGGAGCACGCCGAGCGGTTGCTGGCCCGCAGGGTACGCAAGGGTCGCGCGACGCAGGCCGACGCCCGCGCGGTGCTGGACCGGATCACCACCACCGACCAGGTCGACGCGTTGGCCGGCTGTGACGCGGTGATCGAGGCGGTCTTCGAGGACCCGGCGCTGAAGCAGGCGGTCTTCGCCGAGGTGCTGCCGGTGTTGGCGCCGGGCGCGTTGCTCGCCTCCAACACCTCCACCCTGCCGATCACCGGGCTGGCCGAGGGGGTGGACCGGCCCGGCGACTTCATCGGCATGCACTTCTTCTCCCCGGTGCACCGGATGCCGCTGCTGGAGATCGTGGTCGGGGCGCGGACCAGCGACACCGCTCTGGCGCGGGCGTTCGACCTGGGACGGCGGATCGGCAAGACCCCCATCGTGGTCAACGACGGCAGGGGTTTCTTCACCAGCCGGGTGATCGGTCGGTTCCTCGACGAGGCGGTCGGCATGGTCACCGAGGGTGTTCCCGCCGCGTCGGTGGAGCAGGCCGCCCTGCAGGCGGGCTACCCGACCGGGCCGCTGGCGCTGGCCGACGAGGTGAGCCTCACCCTGATCCAGCGGATCCGCCGGCAGTTCGAGGAAGCCAGCGAGGAGTTCCTGCCGCTGCCGGCGCACCGGCTCGTCGACGAACTGGTCGACGCGTACCACCGGCCGGGGCGTGCCGAGGGACGCGGCTTCTACTCCTACGACGACGACGGCGGCCGGGGCCGGTTGTGGCCGGGCCTCGCCGACCTGGTCACCGACGTGGGCCGTGCGGTGCCGTTCACCGACCTCCAGGAACGGATGCTCTTCGCCGAGGCGCTGGACGCGCTGCGCTGCCTCGACGAGGGTGTGTTGCGCACCGAGACCGACGCCAACATCGGCTCGATCTTCGGCATCGGCTTTCCGGCCTGGACCGGCGGGGTCATCCGCTACGTCCGGCAGTACGCGGGCGGTCCCGCCGGCTTCGCGGCCCGTGCCGTCGAGCTGGCCGACCGGTACGGTGACCGGTTCACGCCCCCGGCCGACCTGGTCGACCGGCTCGCCGCCTCGGCCACCCGCCCCGGCGAACCGGCCGGCGTCGCATGACGGGCTCCGCCGGTGGGCGAGCCGGCGAGCCGGGCGACGCGGCGCACCGTGGGCCGCTGGCCGGGGTACGGGTGGTCGAGTTGGCAAGCCTCGCGCCGGCCCCGTTCGGCTGCATGGTGCTCGCCGACCTGGGCGCGGACGTGGTGCGGGTGGATCGTCCGGGTGCCCCGGGTGCGGGGCGGCTGGCCGCGCCGACCGGCGGACCGTTGCAGCGCGGCAGGCGGGTGACCGCACTGGACCTGAAGTCCCCGGCCGGTGTGGCCGACCTGCTGTGCCTCGTCGAGCGGGCCGACGTGCTCGTCGAGGCGTACCGGCCGGGGGTCGCCGAGCGGCTCGGCTTCGGCCCGGAGGTGTGCCAGGAGCGCAACCCCGGGCTGGTGTACGCGCGGATGACCGGTTGGGGCCAGCACGGCCCACTGGCGGCCCGCGCCGGGCACGACATCGACTACCTCGCGGTGGCGGGGGCGTTGGAGCCGCTGGGCCGGGCCGGTGAGCGCCCGTACGCGCCGATGAACCTGCTCGCCGACTTCGGTGGCGGCGGCATGCTGCTCGCCGTCGGGGTGCTGGCGGCGCTGCTGGAACGGGAACGCTCCGGCGTCGGTCAGGTTGTCGACGCGGCGATGGTGGACGGGTCGGCGCTGCTCACCTCGTTCCTGCACGGGCTGCTCGGCAGTGGCCTGTGGGCCGCGCCGCGCGGGCGCAACATGTTCGACGGCGGGGCGCCGTTCTACGACACGTACGCCACCGCCGACGGTGGGTTCATGGCTGTCGGCGCTGTCGAACCGGCCTTCTACGACGTACTCCTCACCGGCCTCGGCCTGGCCGACGACCCGGACCTGCCCGCGCAGTACGATCCGGACGGCTGGGATGAGCTGCGCCAGCGCTTCGCCGCCCGGTTCGCCGAGCGGACCCGGGACGAGTGGACCGCGGTCTTCACCGACCTGGACGCCTGTGTCGCGCCGGTGCTCGCCCCCGGCGAGGCGCACCGGCACCCGCACAACGCCGCGCGGGGGACCTTCGTCGACGTCGGCGGCGAGGTCCAACCGGCCCCGGCGCCGCGCTTCGACCGGACGCCCCCGGCCCGACCAGCTCCCGCGCCGGACCCGGAGCAGGACGTTATACCGGCAGCGGAAATTCTCGCGAACTGGCCGCGACGGAGCTGAGGGGCTGCGAGTTCCGGGGCGTGGTGGCACTCTCGGCGGAGCCGTTCCCGCCGGGACGGCAGCCAATTCTTCAGGGAGTCGACGAGCATGACCACGGATCAGTGGAAGGGCTACATCAACGGAATCCTCTACGGGGTCCAGTTCGACAGGACGCTCGACGACGCGGTGGTGACCCGGGTCGCCGCCGGCGTGGCCGCCGGGCTCTACCCGGGCGACCGGGCCGAGACGCTTGACGCGCTGGATCAGGCGCTGCGCTCCGAGATCCCGCTCAACGACGAGATCGAAACCCCGCACAGCGAGGAGAGCATCCGCACGTTCCTCCGCAACCTGTCCACCGCCCTCCAGGCGGGCGCCTCCGCACCTCGGCTGCGCTGATCAGGAGAGCTGTGCCGGGGACGGGCGCTCCGCTGACCCAGTCGCGTCAGTCACGTGACGACGGCGGCGGTTGTTGTACCAGCCGGCGAAGAGGGCTGTTGCGAGCAGCAGCTCCGCCAGGTCGCCTCCGTAGTACATGAGCTGGGCGGCGGAGCGGAACGCCTCCGGATCCGGGTTGTCGAGGCCGGGTGGGAGGGTGCCGGCCTGTGCGTACAGGTACTTGGCCAGCACGGCGTGTCCGGCCGCCGCGCCCAGCAGCGCGCCGACCCGGACCGCCAGCCCCGGGCGGCGCGGCGCCGGATCCGGCCCGGCGAGTGACCAGGCGAAGAGATAACCGGCGGCCAGGTAGTGCAGGTGCAGGGCGTGGTGCAGGACGGGCTGGCGCTCGGCCGCCGCGTACAGCGGGGTGAGCAGCACCAGCGCCAGCCCACCAGTGCTGAGCAGTCCGGCGGTGACCGGGTGTGCGAGCAGGTGCAGCGGGCGGGCGCGCAGCAACCGGCCCACCGCCCGGCGGACCGGCGGCGGCGCGACCCGCAGCAGCAGGGTGATCGGAGCACCGAGCACCAGCCCGAGCGGGGCCAGCATGCCGAGCAGCAGATGCTGCGCCAGGTGCCCGCGCGGGTCGCCGGAGAGTTGGGCAAGCGGCCCGACGGCGACCGCCAGCCCCGCGCAGCCGGCCAGCCAGGCGACGGTCCGCCGGTGCCGCCAACCCCGGGGGTCGCGCCCGGCGGCCAGCAGGTAGCCGCCGGCCAGCAGGGCGACCGGAAACAGTGGAAGCCAGGACGGCTCACCCGCCGGGTGACCGCCGTGCGCGAACGGCGCAACGGGCAGGAGCAGAGTCATCGGCGGCCGTCGCGCGACCGGGCCCGCCAGATCAGCAGGGCACCCGCCAGCAGCAGTGCCGCGCCGGCCAGGTTCCACACCACGTCGTACGGCACGAGGTGCACCCCGTAACGGATCTGGTGCAGCCGCAGGACCTTGTGGTCGACAAGCCCGTCGAAGAGCTGGAACCCGCCGGCGCCGAGCAGGAAGCCACCCCAGACGAGCCGGGTCGACAGGGCGTGCCGCCGGCGCAGGTCGGCGTACCAGAAGAACCCACCGACCAGGGCGATCACCTCGGCCGCGTGCAGCAGCCCGTCCGAGAGCAGCGCCACCGACGGGGTCGACCGGTCGTAGAAGTGGTGCCAGGCCAGCAACTGGTGGAAGACGATCTCGTCCACCGCGGCCATGATCGCGATGCCGATCAGGGCGCCGGCGAGGATGGCGGGCCGGACGTGGACGGTGCGGCCTCTCGGCAGGCTGGAATCGGCCACCACACACCTCGCATCCGCGTCGGGTCAGCCCCAAACTACCCCGAACTGGGCGCGGCACTCCTCGTCAACCATCGTCGCCGGCCTCCCCCGTTTCGTGACTCCGACCCGACCGACGGCATGATCATGGAGCCTGGAGGGGCAGTGGAAACCGAGAAGGAGGTGCCTGTGCCGGACGCGGACGAACTCGTCGCCAACGCACTCGCGGCGGTGCGCGGCGCCGACGTACGGCAGGCCGAACGGCAGCTGGACCACCTGATCGTCGGCACCGGCGCGGCGGACGGCACCACGGCGGTGGACGCGGCGGTGCTGGGCCGCCTGGTCCGGGGCCTGACGCGGCTCTGGCCGCGCGGCTGGCAGCCCGCCGACCTGGACCGGATCACCGCGCGGCGACTCGACGCCCGCGCCGCGCGCCTGGTCCGCGCCGCGATGGCCGTGCAGCGGCGCGAGCAGCCGGATCCGGTCCCGGCCTGGTTCGACGAGCAGCTACGCGACTTGACCACCGAGGGGCGGGCGAACGCCGCGGACGTGCTGGCCGGCTGGTCCGCCCGGGAGGGGCTGGACCGGGTCGACGCGCTGCGCACAGCCGTGGACGTCATCGCGCTTGTGGAGAGCCTGCCGCCGATCGCGGTACTGCGCCCGCCACCCGGGTCGAACGGCGCGGCGACCGCCCGCTCGGCCGGTCCGGCGCGCAGCGGGTCGCCGATGCTGGATCGGGTCCGGGCGCTACTGGCCAAGGCCGAGTCGACGACCTTCCCGGCCGAGGCGGAGGCGCTGACCGGGAAGGCGCAGGAGCTGATCGCCCGGCACAGCATCGACGAGGCGCTGCTGGCCGCCGGGTCGGCGCGCGGCGACGTGCCCGGCGGGGTCCGCCTGAGCACCGACACCCCGTACGCGGGTGCCAAGGCCCTGCTGGTGCAGGAGGTGGCGGCGGCGAACAGGTGTGAGGCGGTCTGGTCCGACGATCTCGGCTTCGCCACAGTGCTGGGCTGGCCGGCCGACCTGGTGGCGGTGGAGTTGCTCTACACCTCGCTGCTGGTGCAGGCCACCGCCGCCATGCTGCGCGGGCGGGCCGAGCGCCGGCCCGGATCGGGACGACGGACGAAGGTCTGGGACGAGTCGTTCCTCAACGCGTTCGCGCTGCGGATCGGCGAGCGGCTGCGCGTGGCCACCGAGGCGGCCACCGACGCGGCGGATCAGGCGACGGCCGACACGGCCGGGGCGGAGCGGCTGCTGCCGGTGCTCGCCGCCCGGGGTGAGGCGGTCCGGGAGCGGCTGGACACCCTCTTCCCCGGTGTCACCCGGCACCGACTGAGCGTGCGCGACGCCGAGGGTTGGTCGTCGGGCACCTCGGCCGCCGACCGGGCATCGCTCGACGTCGGGGGCGGGCGGAAGCCCCGCCAGGTGCCGGGCCGGCCCGATCGGCGCTGAACCGCCCGGCGTGGGATCACCACCAGCGAAGATATCTGCGATTTTCTTCGGTACGCCGTAGGGAACGGGTTGTCGGCTCCGACCCTGCGATGAGTCGCGCCCCGACCGGGGCGCGTGCAGAGCCTGAGGAGCGTCGCCGTGAAGTACATGCTGCTGATCTGGAACCGGCCCGGCTTCACCGAGGAGCTGTCCGAGCAGGACCGCACCGCCCTGTTCGGTGAGGTCGACGAGATCATGAAGGAGTTGACCGAGACCGGCGAGCTGATCGGCGGCCAGGCGCTGGCCAACCCGGCGCAGACGTTGACGGTCCGGGCAGTCGACGGCCGGGCCGAGGTCATCGACGGGCCGTTCATGGAGAGCAAGGAGCAGTTCGCCGGCTACCTGGCGGTCGACTGCGACGGCCCGCAGCGGGCCGCCGAGATCGCCGCCCGCTGGCCGGACGTGCGCTTCGGCGGTGCCATGGAGGTCCGCCCGATCATGGACGAGGCCGGAGCGGAGATGTGACAGACGACCGGACGGTCGAGGACCTGCTGCGCACTGTCGCGCCGCAGGTCCTCGGCCTGCTGGTCCGCCGGTACGGTCAGTTCGACAGGTGCGAGGACGCGGTGCAGGAGGCGCTGCTCGCCGCCGCCACCCAGTGGCCCGCGCAAGGCGTACCGGACAGTCCGCGCGCCTGGCTGCTCACCGTGGCCACCCGCCGGCTCACCGACGAGTGGCGCAGCGAGCACGCCCGCCGGGACCGCGAGCTGGCGGTGACGCTGCGCGAGCCGGCGTCCGCCGGGGTGGCTCCGGCGGCCGACGCGGAGCCCGCCGTGCCGGACGCCGACGACACCCTCACCCTGCTGTTCCTCTGCTGCCATCCGGCGCTTACCGGGTCGGCGCAGGTGGCGCTCACCCTGCGCGCGGTCGGCGGTCTCAGCACCGCCCAGATCGCCCGGGCACACCTGCTGCCGGAGGCGACGATGAGTCAACGGATCCGCCGCGCCAAGCAGCGGATCGAGGCCGCCGGCGCCCGGTTCACAATGCCCGGCCCCGCCGAACGGGACGAGCGGCTGCGCACCGTGCTCCGGGTGCTCTACCTGATCTTCAATGAGGGCTACACCGCGTCCAGTGGCCCGGATCTACACCGGGCCGAACTGACCGGCGAGGCGATCCGGCTGGCGCGCATCCTGCACGGGCTGCTGCCCGACGACGGCGAGGTGACCGGTCTGCTGGCGTTGATGCTGCTCACCGACGCGCACCGGGCGGCGCGGCTCGGCCCGGACGGGGAGTTGGTGCCGCTCGCCGAGCAGGACCGCAGCCGGTGGGACGCGACAGCCACCGCCGAGGGGATCACGCTGATCACCGACGCGTTGACCTGGTCGCCGCCCGGCCCGTACCAACTCCAGGCGGCGATCGCCGCGGTGCACGCCGAGGCGCCGACGGCGGCGCAGACGGACTGGCGACAGATCGTCGCGCTCTACCGGCTGCTGGCCCGGATCGCGCCGAACCCGATGGTCACCCTGAACCAAGCGGTGGCGGTGGCCATGGTGGACGGCGCGCGGGCCGGACTCGCCCTGCTCGCCCCGCTGGACGCCGACGAACGCACCGCCGGGCACCACCGGCTCGCCGCCGTCCGGGCGCACCTGCTGGAGCTGGCCGGGGAGACCGGCGCGGCGCGGGAGGCGTACCTCAGCGCGGCCCGGGGCACCACGAGTCGGCCCGAGCAGCGCTACCTGGAGCGCCGGGCCGCCCGTCTGGGCGGCGTCCGACCACCGCCGGCCGGCGGGCCGAGCTGACCCCGGACGGCCGGCGGCGCGCTGTCACGCGTCGGGGTCGACGGCCGGACAGGTGACGCCTCGGGCCGGCACCACCTTGTCGATCAGGTAGGAGTCGACCGCTCGGCCCACACACTGGACGCTTGTGGTGTAGCTGCCGTGCCCCCAGCCCTGGTAGGTGAGCAGCACGCCGTGCTGACCCAGCTGACGGGCCACGTTGCGGGACCAGTCGTATCCGCTGGCCGGGTCGTGCACCGTGGCGGCGACAAGCAGCGGCACGTCGGTGTGGACCCGCAACCGGTGCTGCGGATTGGCCACCGGGGTGGGGGTGCCCAGGCAGGTGACGAGAGCGAACAGGGCCGGTGGGTACCGCAGGTCCGGTGCGAGTCGGGCCGTCCGGCGCAGGTGTGCGGCGTACTCCCGGTAGTCCCGGACGGGCAGGCTCCAATCCTGACAGAAGACCGCGAAGGGGTACGCCGCGACGGCGTCGCCGGCCGCCCTGGTGTCGGCCGGGAGCGCGGCGGGCGACGCGGCGCCCGCGTCCATCGTGGCGAGCCAGCCGGCCAGCCCCGGCCAGCGCACGGTGTCGTAGAACTCCTTGTGGGTGAGCCGGACCAGCTCGAACGGGGTCAGCACGACCCCTGGCCGTTTCGGGTCGGTAAGCGTGCCTGCCTCGGCCCGGGCGCGCAGCCCGGCCCAGATCGTCCGGAGGTCCCGCCCGTGTAGGGCGCACGCGCTGGACCTGTCACACCAGGCGACGAACTCGTCGAACGCGCCCTCGGCGGTGCGGGCCTGACTGTCGAGGAAGGCGCGGGTGCCGACGCTGTGGTCCATCGTCGCCTCCAGCACCATGGCTCGGACCCGGTCGGGGTACAGCTCGGCGTACCGCTGCCCGAGCAGGGTGCCGTACGAGCTGCCGTGGAAGGTCAACTGCCGCTCGCCGAGCGCGGCGCGGACCGCGTCGAGGTCACGGGCGGCACTTGTCGTGTCCACGTGGTCGTAGAGCGGCCCGGTGCGGGCCCGACAGTCGGCGCGCAGCAGCGCGTTGCCGGCCAGCGTGGCGTCGAACTGGGCCTGGTCGGCGATCAGTTGCGGTTGCCGGGCGAGTAGTTCCCGGGCGCAGACCACCGGGTGGCTGCCGCCGGTGCCGCGCGGGTCGAAGCTGACGATGTCGAAGCGGCGGCGCAGGTCGGCGCTGAACCGGGAGCTGCCGTTGACCACCCGGTCGACCCCGCTGTCACCGGGGCCGCCGGGGCCGAAGACAAGCGCACCCTCGCGGGTGGCCGGCTTGGCGGCCCGGCGGGCCAGCGCCAGGTCGAAGTGCTCCCCGCGGGGTCGGTTCCAGTCGACAGGCAGCGACAGGGTGCCGCACTCGGCGGAGGTGTCCGTGGCGCAGGGGTGCCAGTCGATCGTCGGGTGGGCGGCGGCCGGGGTCGCCGGGGTCAGCCCGGCGGCGGTGAGGGCCAGGGCGACCGTCCAGCCGACTGCTGATTTGCGTACACGCAGCATGAGGTGCTGTCCTCTCCTGGAGGGAGCGTTACCGGTGAAACTCGCCCGCTGGGCGAGGTGATGCTGCTTCCGCCCGGGTCGTCGAGTAGCCGCTCGACGGCCCGGGACCTTCGGCCGTGGTCAGTCGACCTCGAGCAGGACGCGTTCGAGTTTGGTCATCCGGGTCTCCATCCCGCCCAGCCGACCGTCCATGGCCGCGAGCAGTCGGGCGTTCTCCGCCTGCGCCTGGGCGGCCGTCTCGGCGAGCTGGCGGTAGTCGTCCGCCCGGGACGCCTCGTACCGGGCCCGCCGGGTCTTGGCGAGCTGCACGACGGTCACCGTGAACACGCTGATCAGCAGGGCGAAGATGCCGATCGCGCCGACCACCTCGGTCCAGTCGTGGTCGCTCATCGGTTCGCTCCCGGCTGGTCGGCCGAGTCGGGCACGGTCAGCGTCTCGGCCGCCGCCGCGATGATCTCGGGGGTGAGGGTGAGCACGAACGGCTGCACCTCGTAGTAGTTCATTGCCTTCCCGTCCTCCGACAACTCCAGGCTGGCGGTGACCAGCCCGGCCGCCGCCAGCTTCCGTAGGTGGACCTGCAACAGCGCCCGGCTGATGCCCAGTTGTCGGGCCAGCCCGCTGACGTAGGCACGCTCGCGGGCCAGCGCGGCGACGATCCGCAGCCGGTGCGGGTTGGCCAACGCGGCCAGCGCCCGGACCAGATCGTCGCCGGTCGGCGACGAAGCGCTGCTGCTCACAACAAGCCCTCGCACATGCAAAAGGAAGCTAGCAGGTGTGCCGGCGCGGCGGTGCGGGCCGAGAACGGAATCAGGGGGATCTCAGGGTCGCGAGTCGGGGCCGGACACACAGACACGCCGGGCCGGTGAATGATCACCGACCCGGCGTGCGGGTTACGTCGTACGTCAGCTCTTGAAGGCGTCCTTGATCTTCTCGCCCGCCTGCTTGAGCTTGGCCGTGGACTGGTCAGCACGACCCTCGGCCTCGAGCTGCTCGTTGTCGGTGGCCCGACCGGCGCCTTCCTTCAGCTTGCCGGCCGCGTCCTCGCTGGCGTTGTTGATCTTGTCGTCGAATCCCATTGCCAACCTCCATTGCAAGCGTCGCTACGCCCCAAGCAGTACCCCCGCCGGCACCGGTCCAACCATCACGGCCGTCACAGTCAGCGATCGGCCGACCGGAACCGGCGCAGTCGCAGACTGTTGGCCACCACGAAGACCGAGGAGAACGCCATGGTGGCACCGGCGATCATCGGGTTGAGCAGCCCGGCGGCGGCCAGCGGCAGGGCCGCCACGTTGTAGCCGAACGCCCAGAACAGGTTGCCCCGGATGATGCCGAGCGTGCGTCGGGACAACCGGATGGCGTCCACCGCGGCGTCCAGATCACCCCGGACCAGGGTGAGGTCGGACGCCTCGATCGCCACGTCGGTGCCGGTGCCCATGGCCAACCCCAGGTCGGCCTGGGCCAGCGCCGGGGCGTCGTTGACCCCGTCACCGACCATCGCCACCGACCGCCCCTGCGCCTGGAGCCGCTTGACCACGTCGACCTTGCCGGCCGGCAGCACCTCGGCGATCACCTCGTCGATGCCCACCTCGGCGGCGATCGCGCCGGCCACCGTGGCGTTGTCCCCGGTCAGCAGGACCGGGGTGAGCCCCAGCGCCCGCAGCCGGGCCACCGCCGCCCGGCTGGTCGGCCGGACCACGTCGGCGACCGCGAGCACCCCCCGGGCCCGCCCGTCCCAGGCCGCGACGATCGCCGTACGGCCGGCGGCTGCCGCGTCGCGGACAGCCTCCTCGACCTCGGGCGGTACGTCGAACTCCCGTTCCCGCAGCAGCCGGACCCGACCGACAAGCACTACCCTTCCGTCGACAGTGCCGGTCACGCCCAGCCCTTCGAGGTTGCCGAAACCGGTCACCGGGGGCAGCGACCCCGCCTCGGCGGCACCCGCCGCGACCGCCCGGGCGATCGGATGCTCGGAGGCGGCCTCCACCGCACCGGCGAGCCGCAGCAGCTCGCCACGATCGGTGCCGCTTGTTGGCAGCACATCCACCAGGGTCATCCGTCCGGTCGTCACGGTGCCGGTCTTGTCCAACACGACGGTGTCCACCCGGCGGGTCGACTCCAGCACCTCCGGCCCCTTGATCAGCACACCGAGTTGCGCGCCCCGGCCGGTGCCGACCAGCAGCGCGGTCGGGGTGGCCAGGCCGAGCGCGCAGGGGCAGGCGATGATCAGCACGGCGACGGCGGCGGTGAACGCGGCGGTCGGGCCGGCCCCGGTGCCGAGCCACCAGCCGAGCGTGCCGACGGCGAGCGTGATCACGATCGGCACGAAGACCCCGGAGATCCGGTCCGCGAGCCGCTGCACTGCGGCCTTACCGCTCTGCGCCTGCTCGACCAGGTCCGCCATCCGGGCGAGTTGGGTATCTGCGCCGACCCGGGTGGCGCTGACGATCAGGCGGCCACCCGCGTTGATGGTGGCGCCGACCACACCGTCGCCGGGACCGACCTCGACCGGCACCGACTCACCGGTGAGCATGCTGGCGTCCACGGCGGAGGTGCCCTCGTCGACCACCCCGTCGGTGGCGATCTTCTCCCCGGGACGCACCACGAACCGGTCACCGACGGCGAGCTGCTCCACCGGGATCAGGGTCTCCACCCCGCCGCGCAGCACCGCCACCTCCTTGGCGCCGAGCTCGAGCAGGGCACGCAGGGCCGCACCCGCGGTTTGCTTGGAGCGGGCCTCGAAGTAGCGGCCGGCCAGGATGAACACCGTCACCCCGGCGGCGGCCTCCAGGTAGATGTTGCCGGCACCGTCGGTGCGGGTGATGTCGAAGCGGAACGGGTGCGTCATGCCGGGCATGCCGGCGTCACCGAGGAAGAGCGCCCAGAGCGACCAGCCGAACGCGGCGAGGGTGCCGAGCGAGACAAGAGTGTCCATCGTCGCCGCGCCGTGCCGCAGGTTGGTCCAGGCGGCCCGGTGGAACGGCAGCCCACCCCAGACCACCACCGGGGCGGCCAGGGTCAGCGACAGCCACTGCCAGTAGTCGAACTGCCAGGCCGGCACCATGGCCAGCAGGACCACCGGCACGCTGAGCAGCACCGAGACCCAGAGCCGGGTACGCGGACCCTTCAGCGAGTCCACCGGCTCCTCGGTGGCGGTGGGCGGCGACGGCAGCGCCGCCGAGTACCCGGTCTTGCGCACGGTCTCGATCAGGTCGTCGGGTGTGACCCCGTCGTCGTACCGGACGGTGGCCTTCTCGGTCGCGTAGTTGACCGCGGCACTCACCCCGTCCATCCGGTTGAGCTTCTTCTCGATCCGGGCGGCGCAGGCGGCGCAGGTCATCCCGCCGATCGCCAACTCGATCCGGTTGGGTGCCTCGGGCAGCGGTCTACTGGTGGTGGTCATGGTCTGGTCCCGTCAGTTGTGCCCGTGCCCGGGGGTGCCGTGGTCGGCGCCGCCGCTCGGCGCGGGTCCGCTCGGGTCGTTCCCGGCCGGCGGGGTGCCGGCGACGACTGTGAACTCGGCGGTGTGCACGGTTCCGCCGTGCTGGAAGTCGAGGTAGAGCCGGTAGCTGCCGGCCGAGGGCACCTCGGCGAGGAAGCCGACCGTCGGACCGGGCCGGGTCCGGCCGTCGCCCGGCGTCCCGTCCGGATGCACGTGCAGGTACGCGAGGTCGCCCCGACGCAGTGCCACCAGGTGCCCGTACGCGCCCAGGTAGGGCTCCAGGTCGGTGACCGGCTGCCCGTCCCGGCTGACGGTGAAGGTGAGCGGGGCGGTGCGACCGGGCTGCGGCGAACCGGTGAGGGTGACCGTGTAGCCGTCGACGGTGGTGCTTGTCGCCGGTGCGGGCAGCGGTCGTTCGGTCAGCTCGCCGGGGACTGTCACGTCCACGCCGAGCGTCAGCGGCTCACCCCCGGTCGGGGTGAAGTCGGCGAACGCCCGCCACTGCCCGGGGCCGGTCAGCGGGGTGTCGACCCGCCAGGTGCCGTCCGGGGCCAGGTCGGGGTGCACGTGGCGGAAACCGGAGAGGTCCCGGCGGGCGACGATCAGGTGCATCGTCTTGTCGTGTGCCACCTCGTACCCGGTGACCGGGCGGCCGTCCGGGCCGGCGATCCGGAAGGCGAACTCGCCGACCGGGGCGTCGACCGGTTCGAGGGTGTAGCCGCTCTGGGAGACGAGCAGGCCGCCGGGGAACCGGTCGGCCGTTTCGGCGTGCTCGTCCGCCGCCGGGCTGGCCTCGCCGTCGTGCCGGCCCTCGACCACAGTGCTGCGATCGGCCACCCGGCCGACCCCGTACGTCGCGCCGAAGACCGCCGCCAGGCCGACGGCGAACCCGGCCAGTTTCGTCACGGTGCGCATGCCGGCCCGCCGATCACGCGTCGACGAGGTCGTAACCGGCCTCGTCGACGGCGGCCCGGACAACCGCGGTGTCCAGGGGCTCATCGCTGCTGACGGTGACCCGGCCGGCGGCGAGGTCGACCTGGACGTCACGTACGCCGGCGATGGCGCCGACCTCGGCGCTCACCGCGCTGACGCAGTGCCCACAGGTCATGCCCTGCACCTGGTACGTCGTGTTGACCATCGGATCGTCTCCTTCGCGGTACCGGTACCCGGTGGGGGTATCTCTACGAGATAGGACCGTACCATACCCCCTGGGGGTACGCTATCCTTGCCGACATGACCGCACCCACCCCGATCCGCGGATACACCGCCAGCAAGGACCAGCTGCTCGCGCGGCTCCGCCGCGTCGAGGGGCAGGTCCGGGGCATCGAGAAGATGGTCGACGACGACCGCTACTGCATCGACGTGCTCACCCAGATCTCCGCCATCCAGGCCGCCCTCGACAAGGTGGCCCTCGGGCTGCTCGACGGGCACGCCCGGCACTGCATGCACGAGGGCGCCGCCGAAGGCCGGGCCGACGAGATGGCCAACGAGATGATGGCGGCGGTCGGCCGGCTGATGAAGCGCGGCTGACCGCCCTCAGTCCGGGGCGGGCCCGAGCCGGACCCGGCGCAGCAACTGCGCGTTGAGCGCCACCACGATCGTGGACGCGGACATCAGCACCGCGGCCGCCGCCGGGCTCAACGCCACACCGGCCCCGGACAGCACCCCGGCGGCCAGCGGCAACGCCACCACGTTGTAGCCGGCCGCCCAGGCCAGGTTCTGCCGCATCTTCCGGTACGACGCCCGGGACAGCCGGACCACCGCGCCCACCCCGCGCGGGTCCGAGGACGCCAGCACCACCCCGGCGGACTCGATCGCCACATCGGTGCCCGCCCCGATCGCGATGCCCACGTCCGCCCGGGCCAGCGCCGGCGCGTCGTTCACCCCGTCGCCGACCATCGCCACCACCAGCCCCCGCCGCTGAAGCTCGGCCACCCGATCGTCCTTCTCGGCCGGCAACACCTCGGCGAAGACCTCGTCGACGCCGGGCCGGAAGCCGAGGTCGGCGGCGACCGCCTCGGCCACCGGCCGGGCGTCACCAGTGATCATGGCGATGGTCCGGATCCCCTCGGCACGCAGCTCGTCGACCGCGCGCCGGGCCTCCGGACGTACCTCGTCGGTAAGCGCGAACGCACCGAGCACCGCCGCCGGCAGCCGCACCAGGTGCAGCACCGCGGCACCCCGCGCCGACCACCGCCCGGTCGCCGCCGCCACGTCGGCGGGGAGCACGAGACCCAGCTCCCGCAGCAGAGCCGGCCCGCCCACCGCGTACTCCGTGCCGTCGACTGTCGCCTGCACACCGCGGCCCGGCAGGGACCGGAACCCGACGGCCCGGGCCGCGCCACCGGGCTCGGCCGCCGCCACGATCGCCCGGGCCAACGGATGTTCGCTGTCCGACTCGACGGCCGCCGCGATCCGCAGCACCTCGTCCCGTCCGACGCCCGCCGCCGTCACCAGGTCGGTCACCCCGTGCTCACCCCGGGTCAGCGTGCCGGTCTTGTCGAAGAGCACCGCGCCGACGGTGCGCATCCGTTCCAACGCCAACCGGTCCTTCACCAGGATCCCGGACCGCGCGGCGAGGCCGGTGGAGAGCGCGACGACAAGCGGGATGGCGAGACCAAGCGCGTGCGGACAGGCGATCACCAGGACGGTGACCGCACGGACCACCGCCTGGTCCGGCTGACCGAGCGCGGTCCAGACCAGCACGGTCAGCACGGCGGTGCCGGTTGCCAGGTAGAACAGCGCGGCGGCGAACCGGTCGGCAAGCAGTTGGGCCCGCCCGCCGGAGCCCTGGGCCTGCGCGACCATCCGCTGGATGCCGGCGAGGGCGGTCTGCTCACCCACCGCCTCCACCCGGACCCGGATCGCCGAGTCGGTGGCGACGGTGCCGGCCACCACCCGGTCACCTGTCGACCGCGCGACCGGTCGCGACTCGCCAGTGATCATCGACTCGTCCAGTTCGGCGCCACCGCCGACGACCCGGCCGTCCGCCGGCACCCGACCCCCCGGCCGGACCAGCACCACGTCGTCGAGCCGCAGCACGGTCACCGGCACCACCTCGATCCGGCCGTCCGCCGCCACCCGTTCCGCCTCGTCCGGCAGCAGCGCGGCCAGCGCCGCCAGCGCCCCCCGGGCCTGCCCGATGGCCTTCATCTCCTGCCAGTGCCCGAGCAGCATGATGGTGACCAGCGCTGCCAACTCCCACCAGAAGTCCAGGTCGAAGGCACCCAGGCTGGTGGCCAGGGACGCGGTGTAGGCGACGGTGATCGCCATCGCGACGAGCAGCATCATCCCGGGCGCCCGGTCGCGCACCTCCCGGATCGCACCGACCAGGAACGGCCAACCGCCCCACCAGAACACCACCGAGCCGAGCACCGGCCCCACCCAGGAGCCAGCGCCTCCGGCCAGGCCCAGCCGATCCGACACGAGGTGACTCGTCAGCACCACCGGGACGGTGAGCACCAGGCAGACCCAGAACCGGCGGCGGAACATGGCAGGATCGTGCCCGGCGTGCTTGTCGTGTCCGGCGTGCTTTTCGTGCGGCACGGGTGCAGCGCGCTGTGGGTGCTCGGGTGGGGTCGGAGCGGACATGCTTCCAACATGCCGGCCCGACGGCCACCACGCGGGCGGTTCGGCCGCTCGACGCTCCGGCGCGCCCGGCAACCTCCCGGTGGGCTGACTAGCATCTCCCATGATCGCCCTGCGCATGCCGCCGCACATCCGGACGCCGCGACGGCGTGGTGACGCGGCCGACCGGCCGCGCACTGACCGTCAGTGATCAGGCGGTCGGCAGGCAGCGAACCGCACCGCCGTCCGGCGCGTTCGCGTCGAAACGGTGAACCGCGCGGCCCGCTGACACGTATCCCGCACCGGATCGTTGGGAGTCTCGACTTGGGTTCCGACCACGCCCGTCCCGCGCCGTCCGCCCCGCCCCGGGTGCGACGGATCCTCGTCGTGACGGTGGTGCCCCTCTTCGTCGCCACAGTGCTCGCCGCGGCACTGCTCTGGCCGCGCGGAGGAGCGACGCAGACCGACGGAGGAGCGGACGTGCCGCGCTACGCCGGCACGGTGACCCGCGTGGTGACCGAGCCGTGCCCGCCGCTGCCGTCGAGCCCCGAGGACACACCCAGGACCGGCGCCGGGCCGTGCGGCACTGTCGACGTCCGGGTGGACGACGGCCCCGCCGCCGGCCAGCAGGTGCGGACACCGGTGCCCGACGGTCCGGGCGCACCACGGGTGGACGTCGGCGACGAGGTCATCCTGGTCCAGTTGACCGACCCTACCGATCCCGCCACCAGCAACTGGAACATCGCCGAGCACCAGCGCGGCACTCCCCTCGTGTGGCTGGCGGTGGTCTTCGCTGCCGCGATCGTCGCGTTCGGCCGGTGGCGGGGGCTGGCCGCGCTCGGCGGGTTGGCGGCCAGCTTCGCCATCCTGCTCACCTTCGTACTGCCGGGCATCGGTGCCGGCAGATCACCGCTGCTGGTGGCGGTGGTCGGCGCCGCCCTGATCATGTTCGTGGTGCTCTATCTGACCCACGGCGTCACCGCGCAGACCTCGGTCGCGGTGCTCGGCACCCTGGGCAGCCTGGTACTGACCGGCGCGCTCGCCACCATCGCCACCGCGGCGACCCACCTCACCGGCTTCGGCAGTGAGGAGGCGACGACACTGTCGATGTTCCAGGGTGACGTGGACCTGCACGGCCTGCTGCTCGCCGGGATCATCATCGGTTCGCTCGGGGTGCTCGACGACGTGACGGTCACCCAGGCCGCCACCGTCACCGAGTTGGCGAACGCCAATCCCGGGCTGACCCGGATACAGCTGTACCGGGCGGCGACCCGCGTCGGCCGCGCGCACATCGCCTCCACCGTCAACACCATCGTGTTGGCGTACGCGGGCGCGTCGCTGCCCCTCCTGCTCCTGCTCACCGCCGACTCGCGGCCGATCGGGCAGATTCTCACGAGCGAGTTCCTCGCGCAGGAAATCGTCCGCAGCGCGGTCGCCACACTCGGGCTGATCGCCGCCGTGCCACTGACCACCGGGCTGGCCGCGATCGTGACCACGGCCGGACGTGTCGACGCCACGCCGCCGGGCGACGCCCCCGGGCCGCGCCCCCAACCGGACCCGGCGGAGGCACTTGCCGCCCTCAACGCGCCGCGGACGGCGCGATCCGACGAGCCGGACGAGACGCGGACCCGGCCCGCATCCACCGCCACCGACGGGTGGCCGGAGTCGAACAGGAGCACGGATACGGCATGGTGACACTCCTCAGCGTGACCAGATCGGGTCTCCCCCCTGAGAACCGCGTCACTGGTTACCAAACGCTATGGCGAAATGACACTTTTGGTCGGCATCCAGGCGTAGCTCACCGAGTCGACTCTCGGGTAACCTCGCTGCCGGTTACCGATGAAGGCGCGAAGCGGCGCCTGCGGTGCCACCGCCCAATCGCCAACCGGCGAGCCGGGGACCCAGGTGTGTGGGGTGAATCCGCGTCAGCGGTAGGGGCCACTTCCGCCCCGAACCCGTCAGCTAACCCGGTCGGCGGTCGAGGGAAGGGAACATTGTGACGGCACCCCTACGCCGCTGGTTGACACCCGTGGTGGCCGTGATCGCCGCACTGACCGTGCTCGCCGGGCCTCTCCCGGCCCACGCCGCTCCGACGACCCCCACACCATCCGGGCACGAGGAGGACGACGAGCCCAAGCTCATCACCGACCTCATCGAGCAGGTCAACCGCGACTACTCCGCCGCCAAGTCCAAGCTGGACAAATCCAAGAAGCGGCAGTTGGAGTTGGCGCTGGAGGTGGACCGGGCCAAGGCCGACCTGGACGCACTGACACCACAGGTCGGGCAGATCGCCGCCCAGTCGTACCGGACCGGTCGGATCGGCGCGCTCGCGATGCTGCTGGAGAGCGACGCCCCGGACACGTTCGTCCAGCGCGCCGCGATGCTCGACGAGATCAACATGGTGAACGAGAACAAGCTCGCCGAGGTCAACGCGGCGAAGTCCCGCGCCGAGCAGGCCAAACTGCTCCTCGACACCGAGGTCCGGGAGCAGCAGAAGCAGACCGCCGTGATGGCCAAGCGCAAGAGCGAGGCCGACAAGGCGCTCGCCCTGGTCGGCGGCAAGGGCTTCACCGGCGGCCTGGTCGACGCCACCTCGAAGGTCGCCAAGATCGGCCCGGGTCGCACCGCCGACGGTGACTGGAAGCCGCAGTCCTGCAGCGAGAAGGACCCGACCACGTCCGGTTGCGTCACGCCGCGGACGCTGCACGCGTACAAGGAAGTCAAGGCCGCCGGATTCAACCGGTTCGTCGGCTGTCACCGCAACGGTGGACCGTACGAGCACCCGAAGGGCCGCGCCTGCGACTGGTCGTTGCAGAAGAGCGGCTTCAGCCCGTGGCACAACAACGACACCCGGATGTACGGCAACAACGTGGCCGCGTTCCTCATCCGCAACGCCGACCGGCTCGGCATCTACTACGTGATCTGGAACCGGCAGATCTGGTTCCCGGCGACCGGCTGGAAGTCCTACAGCGGACCGTCGAACCACACCGACCACGTACACATGTCGATGCTCTGACCCGCGCCACCTGTTGCCGAGGGCCGCTCCGCGTACTGCGGGGCGGCCCTCGGCAGGTCAGGCGGCAGCAGCCGGGTCAGCCGACCCGGCCGGCACGCCGAGCGTCGCGAAGCCGGCCGGCACGGCGGCCACCGGGCGCACCACTCCGGCGGCGAGCCGGTACGACACGCCCACCACAGCGCAGCGCCCCCGCTCCACCTCGGCGGCCAGCACCGGCGACTGCCGGAGCAACGTCTCGACGGTCTGCGCGATGTGGATGTCGACGATGCCGTCGATGTCGTCCACGCCCTCGGCCTCGGCCCGACGCAGACTGGGCAGCACTGCATCTACCACCGCCGGCAGGTGCCCGGCCGGTTGGGTGCCGGTCGCGACGGATTCCCGCGCCGCCTGCACCGCCCCGCACGAGTCGTGGCCGAGCACGACCACCAGGGGGGTGCCCAGGACGGCCACCGCGTACTCCACGCTGCCGAGCACCTCCGGGCCGGTGGTGTGCCCGGCCGTGCGGACCACGAACAGGTCACCCAGCCCTCGGTCAAAGATGATCTCGGCGGCCAGTCGGGAGTCGGAGCAGCCGACGATCACCGCGAACGGGTGCTGCCCGTCGGCCACGGCGGCCCGGTGCCCGGCGTCCTGGTTGGGGTGGCGTGGGGCGCCGCTGACGAAGCGCACGTTTCCGGCGGTCAGCTCGGCGTACGCCCGGACCGGCTCGCTGAGTGCGGGCGCCCGGTCGGCGCTCCGCTGCGGACCCGGCTGCCCGTCGGGAGTTCCAGCACGACTCATCCCCGCACCTCGTCTTCACGCGTCTGGCCTGGTCAGGTGGCTTGTCAGCCGGGCCGGCGGCGGCGCTGGCTCGGGCTCCACCGTCACACGCACCCTAAGATGCGTCAAGGGATGCGTGATTTAGATTTCATAGGTTGACGTCGGTTCGCACCCTGGGTAATCCACCTGACGCACGGGGGGCGAGACTCCCAGGGTCAGGGCGGACGCCCGGAGAGGCGGTCACACGATGGCGAGCACCCCGACGGGCGAGACCGGCGGCGGGCGGAACTGGACGTTCCTCACCAACCACGGGCACGTGCTGCTGGCCATCGGCCGCAACCCCACCGCCCGGCTCCGCGAGGTAGCGGCCGAGGTCGGGGTGACCGAACGGGCCGCGCAGGCGATCGTCGCCGACCTGGAAGCCGGCGGTTACCTGCACCGCACCCGGGTCGGACGGCGCAACGAATACACCCTCAACCCGGCCGGCCGGTTCCGACACCCCGCCGAAGCCGACCGCCAGGTCGGCGACCTGCTGGCCCTGTTCGCCGACGAGCCCGACACCGAGGTCGGTCCCGAGACGTGACCCCCGTCGCCGGGCCGCTACCGGACCGGGCGCAGCGGTAATCTCTGCGGGTGCGCGAATGCCCGCCGTTGAGCGCGACCAATCCGTTCCACCGCAGCGCCCGTGTCGCTCGCAGTGTCCTCAGTGGAGCCCTGGCGGCCCTGCTCGGCACCGCGCTGATCGCACCCGCACCGGCCCGGGCGGCACCGTCGGCCTGCGGCCCGGCCAGTGCGGAGAGCCTGACAGCGATGCCGTGGGCGCTGCGCCGGCTGGAGCCGTCCGCGGCGTGGCCGCTGTCCCGGGGTGCCGGAGTGACAGTCGCGGTCATCGACTCCGGGGTCTCCGCCGTCCACCCGCTGCTCGCGGGCCAGGTGCTCGAGGGTCGCGACTTCAGCAACCTGGCAGCCAGACAGGGCCAGTGCGATCTGGTCGGGCACGGCACGATGATCGCCGGCATCATCGCCGGCCGGGAGGGCACCGGCGCCCCGTTCAGCGGCGTCGCGCCGGCCGCCCGCATTCTGCCCCTCCGGGTCCTGCCGGACCTCAAGGACACCAGGGACCCCGACCTTCCCCTGCAGATCGCCGCAGCGATCGACTTTGCTGTCGAACAGGGCGCCGACGTGATCAACCTGTCCCTCACGACAGTGCCTGTTCCCGAGCTGACGGCGGCCGTCGACCGTGCGCTGGCCCAGCGGGTGGTGCTGGTCGCCGCCGCCGGCAACCGGAAGGAGGATCAGCAGGACCGTCCGGGCTACCCCGCCGCGCACCCCGGCGTGATCGCGGTCGGCGGAGTCGACGAGCAGGGCGGTCACGTGGGCAGCTCGACAAGCGGCGACTATGTCGACATCGCCGCACCAGGGCTGAACATCATCGGGCCGGCACCTCAGGGGTCCGGCTACCGCGCCGAGCCGGCCGGCGGCACCAGCTTTGCCGCCGCGTACGTCTCGGGAGTGGCCGCGCTGGTCCGGTCCGCCTACCCGGACCTCACCCCGGCACAGGTCGCCGAACGGCTGCAGCGCACGGCGGACAATCCGCCGGAGGGTCACAACAGTGACATCGGCTACGGCGTGGTCAACCCGTACCGGGCGGTGTCGGGCCTGCTGGGCACCCGGGCCAACCCGCCGGCCGCCGCGCTCCCGGCTCCGGTCGCGCCGCAGGACCCACTGGGCTGGCAGCGCACCGCCGCGATCTGGGCCGCGGCGGTCGGCGGGCTGCTGGCCCTGCTGCTGCTTGTCGCCCGGCCGATCGTGGCCCGGGGCCGCCAACGCGGCTGGCGCCCCGGCCGCCGCACCGACGAGCCCGTCACCGGCTGAGCCGACTCGTCGGCGCGCCGCCCACACCGGCACCGGCATCAAGGGGCCGTTTCTCGGTGGGTTGGTCCGGTCGACCGCCATCGGGCCGCTCCCTGAAACCCGGCTGACGGTGTGCGCTCACTGCTGCTGATACGGACCCGGCGGCGGGCCCAGACCTGGCCAGCCGGACGGGCCGGGCACCGGAGCGGTCGGCGAGGGCGGTTGACCCGCCGGTGGATAGCCGGACGGCGGGTACCCGGGCTGGCCCGGCGGGCCGTGCCCAGGGACGGGCGGCGGGCTGTGCCCAGGGACGGGCGGCGGGCTGTAGCCAGCCGCCGGCGGATGGCTGGCGGGCCAGCCGGGTGGCGGCATGCCGGGTGCGCCGGGGTACGGAGCGACCGTCGCCGGCGGGGTACGCCGCTTGCGGCGTCGCAGCACCACCAGCAGCACGACCAGCCCGATGATAGGCACGCCCAGGCAGAGTCCCACCTGGACGATCGCGCCGGCCTTGTTCGAGACGCCGAACTCGATCGCCGGGCCGGCATCGTCGCCGGGTGGGGTGGCGCGGCCGGGACGGGTCGGGCCGGGGGCCTCGCCCTTCAGCAGCGGGTTCGCCGTCACGGCGGGCACCGAGCGGGTCAGGGCGGCGATCGGGTCGACCCGCCCGAAGCCGAACTGGGGGTCCCGGCCGGCCGGCCCGGCGTCGCGGGCAGTTTCGATCAGGCGGTTGATGACGTTGGGCGCATCGAGCTTCGGGTACTCAGCGCGGATCAGCGCCACCACCCCGGAGATGATGGCCGCCGCCGAACTGGTGCCGCTGCCGAGCGAGTAACCGTTCGGCGAGACCACCTTGGGCGCCGGCCGGATAATGCTCTCCATCGGACTCGCGATGACGACCTCCGGGCCCTGCACGGAGCCGGCGAAGAAGCCACCCCGCTTGTCGAACCCGGAGACGGCGATGACGCCGGGGATGTTGGCCGGTGCGATGACCTGTCGGTCGCCCTGCTCGATGTTGCCCGCGGAGGCGACCACCACGGCGTCCTTGCTCAGCGCGTAGTTGATGGCGTCCACCAGTTCCGGCGGGGCCGTCCCCTCGTCGCCGAGCGAGAGGTTGATGACGTCAGCTCCGTTGTCCGCGGCCCACCGGACGCCCAGGAGCACGTCTTGGCTGTCGAAATTGGCGCCCGTGGAGACCGGGAGGATCTTCGCGGCCGGGGCGATGCCCAGCACGTGCATATTGCCACCGCCGCGCCCGGCGATGATGCCGGCCATCGAGGTGCCGTGCCCCTTTTCCTTGTCGTCGTCACGCCGGCCGTCCCTGGCGGCCATCGCGTTGGTGCCGTGCCCGGCGAGCACCTGGCCGCGCAGGTCGGGATGGTTGGCCTCGACCCCACTGTCGACGACTGCGACCACGACACCCGCGCCCTTGGTGATCTTGTGCGCGGCAGGGATTTTCAGATAGTCCAGGTACCACTGATAACCGCGGACCGTGTCCGCGGCCCGGGCTGGCGTCGGCATGACAGTCACGGCCGGGGCCAGCGCGGCGCACAGCGCCAGCGCGGCCGCGCCCACAGCCCGTGCCGATCGGAAGGGCTTCCCCGTACGCATCGATCCCCCGTACCTCGCCGACGCCGACACAATGCGGCTCCGGCCCGGGTGAACCGGACCGGAGCCGCACCGATCAGTGGCTCAGCCCCACACCTTGGAGTTGCTCATCTCGGTGGTGAGGTAGTTTTCCCGAGCGATGCCGACGGCACCGCCGATCTCGTTCAGGATCCGGTTGATGTCCCGGACCGCCGTGTCCCACTTCGCCTGGTGCTGCTCGTAGGCAACCCGGTCCTCGCCGTCCCAGTGGAGCTTGGTCAGCATGGACCGGAGCGTGTCGAGCTTTTCCTCGAGCGTCTTCGAGATGGCCTGCATCTGCTGATTGCTGCTCTCGAGGACCGCGTAGTCAACTTTGATCGTCACGATTTCCTCCTCTGCTGGCTGCGGATCACGGGTTGAGAGCAGAGTGGAACTTGTCCAACATCTGCTGCTGCTCTTCGTCGTTGACCTGATGCGTCGTACCCGACTTGTCGAGCAGGTCGGCGATGTTGTCCATCGCCGTCAGCAGCTTGACCGTGTCTTCGTTCCAGCGCGTCATCAGCGACTGGAAACCCGTGGACGCCTGACCCTTCCACGCCATGGCCAGGTCGTCGACGACGTTCCACAGCTTCTTCAGCTCGCCGTCGACCTCACTGCGCGTGGACCGCACGTCACTCGCGGCGGTATGCAGAGTCGAAGCTTCGACCTCGAACGCCATGCTTCACACCCTTCCGTCATGTTGTGGTGGCGGCTTCGCCGCACCCCTCCCCCGCGGCAAGGCAGCAACACCCCACCGACGGACACTCCAGTGAAGACCGTAGCGGAACCAGTCGAGCATCCGCAGCCCTGCTCGGCACCGTGCGATGGACGGCGGTGGATCGGCCCGACAGTCACACCACTCAGGACGGTTCGGACCACGCCGTCTGAATCAGTTGCTGGCCATCACGACGACGGATGAGGGTGCCCCGACCCGGCGGTTGCGGACTCGGGCGCAGAGTGCCGAACACGGCGCCCTCCTCCCGGTTGCCGGACATCAGCAGGCCCGGCGAGTCAAGCTCGCGCAACCGCTGTAGCACCGGCTCGTAGAGCGCCCTCGACACCCCGCCGACGCGACGCGTGACGATCAGGTGCAGACCGATGTCCCGGGCCTGCGGCAACAACTCCTGCAGCGAACTGAGCGGGTTGCTCCCGCCGGAGGCCACCAGGTCGTAGTCGTCCACCAGGATGTACAGGTCGGGACCCTTCCACCAGCTGCGGTCGCGCAACTGCGCGGTGGTCACGTCCGGGCCGGGCAACCGGTTGGACAGCGCGCTGCGGATCGACGCCAGCCCCTGGGCGAACGCCTGGTTGGACGGGGCGTAGTCGAGCAGATGGTCGCCCTCCACCGCGCCCAGCAGGCCACGCCGGTAGTCGGCGATGACCAGCCGCGCCTGGGCGGGCGTGTACCGCTCGGTGATGCCCCGGGCGATCAGCCGCAGCAGGTTGGTCTTGCCGCACTCGGCGTCGCCGAAGACCGTCAGGTGCGGCTCGTTCGCCAGATCCAGGTAGACCGGCGCGAGCGCCGACTCGTTGACACCGATCGGCAGACCTGGCGCCGACCGGTCGATGATCCGGGCCAGCTCGGCCACCGGCAACCGGCGGGGCAGCAGCCGCACCTTCGGAGCCGGACGACCCGGCCAGTTCGTGGCCACATGCCCGGCCAGGGCCAGCGACGCCTCGCTCAGGTCGTCGATGTCCCGACGACCGTCGAGCCGGGAGACGGCGGTGAGGAAATGCAGCTTGTCCCGGGTCAGGCCACGACCCGGCGACTTCTCCGGCACGTTCATCGCCGCGCGGCGGTCGATCTCGGACTCGGACGGGTCACCGAGCCGCAGCTCCAACTTGGTACCGAGCAGATCGCGCATGTTGATCCGGATCTCCGCCCACCGCACCGCGGTCAGCACCACGTGCACGCCGAAGCCGAGACCCCGGTTGGCGAGCGTGGTGATGGTCTGCTCCAGCTCCTCGTAGTCCTGGCGCAGCGTGTTCCACCCATCCACCACCAGGAACACGTCACCGAACGGATCGTCGGCGAACTCACCGGCCGCCCGACGACGGCGGTAACTGGCCACCGAGTCGATGCCGTGCTGGGCGAAGCGCGTCTCCCGGTCGTCGAGCACGGCGACCACCTCGGCCACCGTCCGGCGTACCGCCTCGACGTCCCGCCGACCGGCCACCCCGGCCATGTGCGGCAGGCGCTCCAGGCTGCGCAGCGCGCCGCCGCCGAAGTCCAGGCAGAAGAACTGCGCCTCCCGTGGGGTGTGGGTGAGCGCCAGCGAGGCGAGCAGCGTACGCAGCATGGTGCTCTTGCCACTGAGCGACCGGCCGACGATGACCACGTTGCCGCCGGCCCCGGCCAGCTCGACCATCATCGGGTCACGGCGCTGCTCGTACGGGCGGTCCACCACCCCGACCGGCACTGTCAGCCGCCCGCGCCCCGGCCAGGAGGCGGTGCACAGCCCGTAGGTCGGGTCGACGGCCAGCGGGCCGAGCAGCTCACCCAGACCAGGCGGGTCGGCCAACGGCGGGAGCCACACCTGGTGGGCCGGGCGGCCCCGCCCCTTGAGCTGACCGATGAGCACGTCGAGCATCGCCACGGCCTTGCCGTCGGCCGGCTGCTCGGGCTCCGGCGCGCTGTTCACCGGCATCTGCGGCGTCTGTGCCGCGATGAAGTCCAGGCCGTACGGCACGATCCGGCGCTGCACCAGCGCCTGCGACGCGGCGGCCTGTTGCCCCGGCGCCCGGTACGCCCCGGACACGTACGCGGCCCGGAACCGCAGCATGGTGCTGGTGTCCGTTTTCAGGTAGCCGTGGCCGGGCGCGTTCGGCAGCTCGTACGCGTCCGGCACCCCGAGCACGATCCGGCTCTCCACCGCCGAGAACGTCCGCAGACCGATCCGGTACGACAGGTGGGTGTCCAGACCCCGCAGCTTGCCCTCTTCGAGCCGCTGGCTGGCCAGCAGCAGGTGCACGCCCAGCGACCGGCCCAGCCGGCCGATCATCACGAACAGGTCGATGAAGTCGGGCTTGGCGGCGAGCAACTCGCTGAACTCGTCACAGATGATCAACAAGCTCGGCATCGGGGCCAGCGGCTCACCGGCCGCCCGCGCCTTCTCGTACTCGAAGCGGGACACGTAGTTGCCCGCCGCCCGCAGCAACTCCTGCCGGCGCACCATCTCACCGGCGAGCGCATCGCGCATCCGGTCGACGAGCGGCAACTCGTCGGCCAGGTTGGTGATCACCGCGCTGGTGTGCGGCAGCGCCTCCAGCGAGGCGAACGTCGCGCCGCCCTTGAAGTCCACCAGGACGAAGTTCAGCTCCTCCGAGGAGTGGGTCACCGCCAGGGCGGCCACCACCGTACGGAGCAGCTCGCTCTTGCCGGAGCCGGTGGCACCGATCACCAGGCCGTGGGGGCCCATGCCCTCGTGCGCGGACTCCTTGAAGTCGAGTTCGACCACGTTGCCGTCCGGGCCGACGCCGAGCGGGATCCGCAGCCGGTCCCGGTGACCGCGCGGTCGCCAGGTGTGCTGCACGTCCACAGTCGCCGCGTCGCCCACCCCGAGCAGGTCCGGCAGCTCCATGCTGCGCGCCAGCGGCTCATCGCTGCTGGTCTGCTGCTGGGAGAGGCGATAGGGGGCGATCTGCCGGGCCAGCCCCTCGGCCGCCTCGGCGCTGAGCCGGTCGGGGCGACCCAGCGGCGACGACGAGCTGCCCCGGACCAGGTCGAGTGAGTTTCCGTCGGCCACGTCCAGGCAGAGCAGCCAGCGACCGGCGTCGCGGGGCACCGTCCCGGACAGGTCGATCACCGTGGTGCCGAGCAGCCCCGGGCCCACCAGTTGGCAGGTCGGGGAGATCTCGCCACCGTCGATCACCACGACCAGGTGCGGTGCTGTGGTCAACGGCTTGGCCTCGGGCGCGAACCGGGGCCGCCCGGCCAGCTCGGCGGTGAGCGACTCCTCGGCCTCGGCCAGACTGGCGAAGACCAGCCGGCGGGCACCCGCGGCGTCCGTACGCCCGCGGTGGTGGGCGTGCGGCAGCCACTTCACCCAGTCCCAGGACGGCTGCCGGTCCGGCGCGGCGACCACCGCGATCACCAGGTCGTCCGGGGCGTGGAAGGTGGCCAGCTGCCCGAGCGCCGCCCGGGTCAGGTCGAGCACGGGCGTGCGGTCACCGCGCAACGCCACCCGACTGAACGCGCGCACCGACAACGCGGTCGGCAGCTCGGGAACTGTGGAGTGGGCGCGGACGAACCGGCGCAGCGCGATGGCGCTCATCGGCTCCAGGTCCTCCACCGGCTTCGTCTCCGGTGGGACGATCTCCACTGCCAGTCGCTGCGGGCCGAGCGCGATCCGGGTCTCGCCGAAGTCGTCCTCGGTGGTCCGTCGCTCCCACAGCCGCCGCGACGCGGCGATCGACCAGAGCGCGTCGGGCTCCGGGTGCCGCCAGGTCATCGCCGCCCGCTGCTGCTCCGCGGCCCGCCGGGTGCGCTTGCGCATCTGGGCCAGGTAGCGCATGTAGTCGCGCCGGTCGGCGTTCAGCTCGGCCTTGTCCTTGCCGCCGTTGTTGGCGAGCGAACCGATCGCCATGCCGAGCATCGAGACGCCGAAGAGGCCACCGGCGACGTACGTCATCATGCCGCCGCCCTTGCCGGCGTAGAGGAACGCCATCGCGCCGACCCCGCAGAACATCGGCAGGATCATGAGCAGCTGCCCCATCCCGCGGGGCGTCGGCTCGGGCAGCTCGGGAGGGGACTCCAGCAGCACCTCGCCGCGTGGTAGAGCCGGTCCCGGCTGACGCGAGAGCCGACGGAACACCACAGTGCTCACGGCTGTTTCCTCCCCAGAAGCGGCCTGCTGACGTGCCGCCGCGGACCGTAGCCCGCGGGTGGGCATCGTACGTGCCCGCCATCGTAGGTAATCTGCCGTGGGCGCGGTGGACCCGGAGCGCGGCATCGCGGCCAGCCGAGCACCGACGCACACCTGGAGGCCACTGTGGCGACGAAGACGGCGACCGGTGGGCTGAGCCGGATCACCATCGTGGCTCCGCGTACCCGGATGGATCTGGCACTGCCGTCGGACGTGCCGATGGCCGACCTGCTCCCCACCCTGCTGCGCTATGCCGGCGAGGACCTGGCCGACGAGGGTGCGCGGCACGGCGGCTGGGCACTGTCCAGATTGGGCGGTGCGCCGCTCGACGGTGGCCGTACCGCCGCGCAGCTCAGCGTCCGTGACGGTGAGGTGCTCTACTTCAACCCCCGGTCCGCGGCCGCGCCGGAGATCGTCTTCGACGACGTGGTGGATGCCGTCGCCACCGCTACCAACAACCGCCCCGGCGCCTGGCAGGTCGGTGCGACCCGCTCCTTCGCCGTGGTCTTCGCGGCGTCGGCGCTCGGTGCCGGTGCGCTCGCCGCCCTCTTCGCCGGCCCGCCGCACCTGCCCGGCGCACTGGCCGCCGTGCTGGTGGCGGTGGCCTTGCTCGTCGGCGCGGCGGTGCTGTCCCGGGCCGCCGCCGACAGCCGCACCGGCGCGGTGCTGGCCGTGGTCGCCCTCGGGTACGCCGCCGTCGGCGGACTGCTGCTGCTCGCCGGTGACCGGCCCCTCACCGAGTTGGCCAGCCCGCATGTGCTGCTCGCGGCGACCGCCGCGGTGGTTGCCGGCGCGGTCGCCGTGTTGGCGGTCGGCGACCGCTATCCGCTCTTCTTCGCCGCGATCGGGGTGGGCGCCGCCACCGGGATGGGCGCGCTGCTCTGCCTGGCGTTCGGCCTCGACGCGCCGGCCGCCGCGGCGGTGGTGGCGACTGTCGCCTTCGGCGTGGTGCCGGCCCTGCCGATGGTGGCCTACCGACTGGCGCGACTGCCGGTGCCCTCGATCCCGACCGGTCCGGAGGACCTGAAGACCGACAGCGAGTCGGTCGACGGCCGGCAGGTGCTCCAGCGCAGCGAGCGCGCCGACCAGTTCATCACCGGATTGTTGTGGACGGTCGCGGTGCTGGTGCTGGGTGCGCAGTTCGTGCTCGCCCTGGACGGCCGTGGGTCGGCGGTGCTGTTGTGCCTGGTGCTGGCCCTGCTGTCGATGCTCCGGGGCCGGCCGTTGCTGGGCCGCGCCCAGCGCACCCCAGTGCTGCTCGCCGGCACCGTGGGGCTGGGCCTGGCCGCCGCCGCCACGTTCGCCGGCGGGTCGCTGTCGGTGCGGCTCGGGCTGATCCTGGGCGGGCTGGTGCTGGCCGCCGTGGTCAGCCTGATCTACGGGTTGACCGTCGCCGGCAAGCGCATCTCGCCGGTCTGGGGTCGGCTGCTCGACATCGCCGAGATCCTGCTGATCATCGCGCTGGTCCCGCTCGCCTTCTGGGTCTGCGGCCTCTACGGCTGGATCGTCAACCTCCGGCCCTGACCGGCCGCGCCGGTCACTGCGGCTGCGGACGGGCGGAGACGCCGAGCGCCGACGCGACCGGAGCGGTGGCGTAGACGCCCGGCCCGTGCCGACCGTCCATGGGCCGGGTGGACGTGCCGGCTCGCTGGGCGATGTCGCGGACCACCTTGACCAGCGCCTCGACGTGGTTGTCCATCGCCGCGACCCGCAACAGCGGCGACGCCACCCGACCGTCCGCCGAGACCGTCACGGCCACCGTGTGCGACGGCGCGGAGGTCGCGGTGATCGCGTCCACGAGCGGGCCGAGCGGTACCTCCGCCCGACCGCGCAACACCAGGCAACGATGGGTCCAGCCACCGCCGCGCAGCCCGTGCCAGGTCTCCGTCGGCGCCTCCGGTCCCAGGTCCAGCCCGGCGGCCGAGACGATGGCGGCCCGCAACTCGTCCCGGTTGAGTGGCCGGTGGGCCAGCCCCGCCGAGGTCAGCGCCTTGCCCAGTCGACCGATTCCGGCGGCCATCGTGCGGTGCACCCCGGCGAGTCCACCGCCCCGGCTCACCGCCTCCGCGCGGGCATCGCCGACGGTAAGCCGTAGCGCCACCCAGACGGTCCGGTGCGCCGCCGGTGGCGCACCGGGCGCCGGGTACCACACCAGGGTGTGCGCGACCACCTGGCTACGGGAGACCGGGGCGCTGAAGTCCGCGAGCACCCGCACCACCCTGTCGACTGTGGACGCGGTCACCGAACCGACTGCCGCACCGCTAGCGGGCTGCACCGCGACGGCCGCGAACCAACCCCCGTCGTCGCGCCCGATACCGAGTCGCGTGCCGCGGTCGGTCAGCTCGATCACGCTCAGCTCGGGGGCGAGTGCCGCCAACCGCGGGTCGCCCGCCAGGCCGCCCCCCAGCGCCCCCGACGCCCGCTCGGCGCGCCGCCGCAGACGCCCACGCAACAGCAGGTCCTCGAACCACCAGAGGCCCCCACGACGGGCGAAGGTGGCCGCGACGACGAGCGCCGCCACGCCAGCCGCCACGCCGAGCAGCCAACTGGGCCCGGCCGACGCGGCCCAGACGCCGAGCACGCACAACTCAAGCACGACGAGCTGACCGACAAGCACCGGACCGAGCCGACCACGACCGGGTCGGCCGGTCGGCGCCGAACGCGCCACCACCTCGGTCTGGTCGGTGGCCGCTCGGGCGGGTCGCGCCTGAACCTGCGTCATCGCTGACTGTCCCTCCTGCACGGTACGGCTCTGCACCGGGGTCGGTCCGGTGCCGACCACGAACGGTGGTCCCGAGGAACCTCCGTCGGCCCCTTATCGTAGGGAAGCCCGCGACGGCACCCCGACCTGATCGTCGCGGAAACACCCCGCCGGAGGTAAGTCATGCGGACCCGCCGCGATCAGGTGCAGGCGTACCGCTTCGTCACCCGCCGGATCGTCTCCGCGCTGCTGTCGGGCGACCCGGAGACCACCAACCTCCCGATGCGACGGCTCGGCATGGCCGTCTTCGGCAGCGTCATCACCGCGGCCATCGTGCTCGGTGGGGTTGGTGCCTACGGCCAGTTGACAGGTAACACCGTGCCGCTGAAGGACCAGACCCTGGTCATCGAACGGGAGACCGGTGCGACGTACGTCTTCATGAACGGGCAGCTGCACCCGACCCTCAACTACACCTCGGCCCGCCTGGTGCTGAACCAGCCGGACGCCACGGCGCGGACGATGTCCCAGGCGGCACTGCGGGACCAGCCGCGCGGGCTCACCCTCGGCATCGTCGGGGCACCGGACGCCCTGCCGGACCGCAAGTCGCTCACCGGCCTGCCCTGGTCGGTCTGCGACGTGCCCGACCCGGTCGATCCCGCGCGATCAAGCACCCGTTTGGTGATCGACCGGGCGCTGCCCGGCGGCGTGCCGCTCGGTGACCGCGCGGTGCTCGTCGTGATGGACGATCAGCGGTACCTGCTCGCCAACAACTCCCGACTCCAGGTGCTCGACGGAGATCCGACGATCACCGCGCTGAAGATGTCCCGCGCCACTCCGCTCCGGGTCGGTCAGCAGCTGCTCAACGCCGTGCCGGCCGGGCCACCGCTGCGCAAACCGACGCTGCCCGGCGAGGGCGAGAGCAGCGTACGGAGGGTGGCCGGCCGGCCCGCCGTCATCGGTCAGGTGTTCAGCGCCGCCGGGCAGCACTACGTACTGACCCGCGAAGGTCTCGCCCCGATCAGTGAGATCACCGCGCTGTTGATGGTCCGCGGCGGTGGCCAGATCACCGACATCACCCCGGATCAGGCCGGCGAACTCTACGTCGAGCAGCGCGTCGACGAGGAGGGGCTGCCGACGGCGTTGCCCGCCGTCTACCAGGCCAGGCCCGGCCAGACCACGATCTGCGCGACGTACCGGGCGGGCAGCGCGGGCGGCCAGCCGACCACCACCCTCGAGGTCTTCGACCGGGCGCCGGCCGAGCTGACCGGGAGCGGTCCAGGCCCGGTGCCGGTGCCCCAGACCAGGCGGGACGCCGTCCGCACCGCCGAGGCGGTGCTGCTGCCCGGCGGCAAGGGCGTCGTCGCGCAGGCCTCGCCCGGTGCCGGGACCAGTGGAGCCGGCGCCGCCGGGTCGACGATCTACCTGATCACCCCGCAGGGCATCCGGTATCCGCTCGGCTCGGCGGCGACGCTTGACGTGCTCGGCTATGCCGGGATCACCCCGCTGGCGGTGCCCGGCTCGCTGCTCGCACTGATCCCGACCGGGCCCACCCTCACCCAGGAGAACGCTATGGCGGTCTTCGCACCCGACGCCCCGGCCCCGGCCGCACCGCCGGTAGCCGCGCCGCCGGCCGGTGGCGCGGGTGGCGGGACGCCGGCGGGATCGACCGGGGGCAACGGCTGAGCAGCCGTGACGGGTCGCACCGAAGAGCGGCGGTGGACTAACCTGAATGTCGCTGACGGTTGTCAACCAGAACGACGGGGATGTTGCCATGACCGGGCGTACGGAAGTTGACCTGCTGTCCCTTGAGGACTTTCACCATAACCTTGCTTCGCGGTTGAGCCAGGTCGAGTCGGTGCTGCGCAAACTCAACAGCGAGATGCAGTGCCGTCCACCGGCGTTGGGGTCGTTCTTCGACGCCACCGACAAGGCGCGTCGCTACACCGAAGTGCACCAGTCCTATGTGAACGAAGCCGAACGGATCCGGCAGGCGGTGCTGGCGGCGCAGCAGGCCACCAGCACGATTCTGACCAACTACCGCACCGCCGAGGCGCGTAACGCCGCCAACGCCACAGATGTGTCCGGGGCGCTGACCGGAGTCGATCGGGCGTTGCAGCCGAAGGAGAACGGCCGTGTCTGAGTACACCGCGCGCTACCAGGGCAGCAGCCATCAGCAGCTGTACGACGGCGTGATGGCCGGTAAGCCGGAGCAGATCGAGGGCGTCGCCGCCCAGTGGGCCGAGCTCAAGGGAATCCTCGACGGGCTCGGCCGGGAGTTGAGCGGCGACCTGGAGAAGCTCGGCAACACCTGGACGGGTTCCGCGGGTCGGGAGTTCCATCGGCGACTCAGCCTGATCGTGGCCCACTCCGACGCCCTGAGTGAGGGGATGGCGGGCATCAAGCAGGGGCTCACGATGATGGCCGACCATCTGCGCACCGCGCACAAGCAGGCCGAGAGCCCAGAGGAGACCGACGACAACGACAAGGCGATCTCCGGCACGATCAAGGGTGCCACCACCTTCGGTCTGCCCGGTGCGGTGGTCATGGGCTTCGTGGGCCACCAGCAGGACAAGCAGGAGCAGGAGAAGGCCCACCAGCGGATGGTCAACCTGGTGGCCGAGTTGGCCGACGGCTACGAGATGTCCGCGTACGACCGGGTGGTCGATCCGCCGCCGCCGGACCCGGACATCCCGAACCGGCTCAACACGGAGCCGACGACTCCGCAGAGCGTCGGGGCCGTCGCCAGGGCGAGCGCCGGGCCGGGCAGCAGTGGCGTCAGCGCGTACACCGGCGACGCGACAATCACGAAACTCGAACGCGCCGCCGCACCGCCGGTCGCCGGTGACGGCTCGGTCTCCGACCGGGGTGGCTCGGTCACCGCTGGCACGCCTGCCGTGGCCGCCGGTCCGCACGGCGCTGTCGGCGGCTCCGACCCGCGCGGCACCGTGCTCGCCGGTGCGGATCCGCTCGCCAGCACCGCACTGCTCACCGGTGGTGCCGCCGCCGGGCTGGCCGGCCTGTCCGGGGCGGCCCCGCTGACCACCGCCGTGAGCACCGGCCCCGGGCTGCTCTACGCGGCGCCAGGTGGATCACCCGCCGGCGGGGTCCTGCGCACCGCGGCGCTCGCCGGTTCGAGCAACAGCACCCCCACCCCCTCGGGCCGGCCGACCGGTGGGGCGCCCCCGGCCGAAGGGCGGTCCGCCAGCGGCATCGGCCGCAGCGTGGACGGCCAGCGTGGCGGCAGCGGTGGCCGGTCGGCGGCGACCGGTGGTTCGGGCTCCGGCCGCAACGGTGCCGGCGTGCTCGGCGGGCGAGGTCGCCCGGAGGACGACGACTCCGACGAGCGGCTGACCTGGTTGACCGAGGACGAGATGGTGTGGCACGACGGCAGGAACGCCGCGCCGCCGGTGCTCGGCACCGGCAACTGACCAATACCGCACAGGCGCACACGCGGTGCCCCCGGCCGGACCGATCCGGCCCGGGGGCACCGCCTTTTCCAGGTGTCGATCCCACCCTCCATAGTGCACAGGGTGGTGGCGGTCACGCCGGCCCGGGCCATCGTCGTGCTGCGGCCCGGCAGGGCAGGCGTTAGGTTGGTCGGGTGTCGTCCGCAGTGTTTGTCCGCCCGGCCCGTTGGGCTGTGCTGCGGTCACTGCGTGAGCTGACCCGTCTGGCGATCACCGCGCTGGTGCTCGCGGTCGGCCTGGGCGGCGTCCTCGCCGCGACCCCACCGCCCACCCCGACGCAGCTCCGGCCCAGTGCCGTGAGCAGCCGGGTGGCAAGTGTCCGTCCCGATGCCACGCCGTCCACCGAGCAGGCGGGCCCGCCCGCTGCCGTCCGCCCGGCTGGCCTGGCGGACACCACCGCGGCGACCGGGCTGGTCGCGGCGGGCATGGTTCCGGCCCCGGCCATCGATCCCGGCCGTGGCACCCCCGCGCGACGCGGCCCACCCGTCCGCTGATCCTGGCCCGGTGATCCCCGGGCCCCGGTCCCGGGCAATCCGTGGCAGCAGCTGAGTCGCCCCCGGCGGGATGCTCCCGTCACCCGGCTGACAGTTGCCGTCGGGCCCCTCCTACCACCCGTCGATACCCGCCTTCGACCGCGAGGTGCTGATCATGCAATCCCTCCTCTCCGCCGCCCTGCCCGATCTGTCCCGGGCTGCCGTCATCTGGCTGAGCCTGCTCGGGCTCGTCGGCGTCACCGTCGCCGCCCTGCTGCTCCGGCCCGGCCGGCTCCGCCTCGATCCGGTTGCCCGGATCCGCCGCGCGGCCATGCCGAGCCAACTCGAACAGGTGCAGGAGGAGCGTGAGCAGAGCCGGTACGCGCAGGAGGTCGCCGTGGCCGCGGCGCGGGCGACCACCACCGCTCAGCGCCGCCGAACGGAGTGGGTGGCCGCGCAGGAGGCGGTCGAGGCAGCCTGGCAGAGGTACGAGGAGGCCGAGGCGGCCGTCCGGCGACTCGACGCGGCAGCCGCCATGCCACTGCCGCAGACCGCCCGCACTCCCGCCGAGTACGCGGACCGCGAGCGCTACCTGCACCGGGCCGCGCTCGACGCGTACTGGCGGCGGGAGTTGTCGGTGGAGCAGCTCAGCGACGTCTTCGCGCACCGGGACGGCTGGGACCCTCGGCTGCACCCGGTCGCGCAGGAACTGGTGCTGCGGCGGGCGATCCGGGACAACCTGGCGGCCCGGCACGCCACGGCCCGCGAGCAGGAGCAGGTTGCCTGGCGGGCGGCCGAGCTGGCCGTGGCGGCGGCCCGCAGTCTGCGCGAGGAGGCCCACGCCGCCACCGGGCGACGGGTGGCGGAGTCGGCGTCGGTGCTGCCGCTGAGCGAGGTGGCCAAGCCGTCGGTCGAGCAGACCCGGGAGAACAAGGTCGCCGCCCGTGGCCGCGCGGCGGTGCCCGCGTTCTGAGCCGCGCGACTCCCGGTGGGTTAACGTGACGGCATGTCCCGACAGGCGTGGGTCCTCGTGGTGATCGCCGGCATCCTGGCGCTCGCCACGCTTGTCGGTGCCGTGGTGCTGGCGGTGCGGGTGGTGCGTACGCGCCGGCTGCTGACCGGGCTCGGCGCGGGCGGCAAGGTCGCCTTCTACGGCGCGCTGATCTACACGATCTTCCCGGTGGACGTGCTGCCGGATCCGATCTACCTGGACGACATGGGGGTCCTGGCCGCCGCGCTGATCTACCTCACCCGGCTGGTACACAAGCGCCGGGCAGCCGGCCGCCAACTACCCGGCCAACCGGATTCGGCGGTCGATCGGGAGCGGGCACGCCGTCAGGTGCCATGATCGGGGTCGGTTCGGTGAACAGGGGACGGGCATGGCGGGCGATCATCGGTTGGACGTGCACGACGAGCGGGTTGTCGCCTTCTGCGCGGAACGGCACCTCGCGACCCTGACCACGATTCGTGCGGACGGGACCCCGCACGTCGTACCGGTCGGGGTGACCCTCGACCCAGCGGCCGGGTTGGCCCGGGTCATCACCTCTGGCGGCTCCCGTAAGGCCCGCCAGGTGGCCGCTGCCGGCGCGGCCGGCGCGGCGGTGGCGGTCTGCCAGGTGGACGGCCGCCGCTGGCTGACGATCGAGGGCCGCGCGGTGCTGCGGTCGGATCGGGCCGCCGTGGCCGACGCGGAGCGCCGCTACGCCGAGAGGTATCGGACCCCCCGCCCGAATCCGGAACGGGTCGTCATCGAGATCACCGTCAACGGGCTGCTGGGCAGTTTGTGATTCCAGGCGGGCGACGCCCGTTTTGTCCGACTGTTTGGACCGGATGACCTTCCGCTTGTCGCCTGACCTCGGCTGACCACCCCGTAGCCGGGCCCGGCAGCGCGCCCGGAATCCGCGCCCACCGGCAGTCGTTGCACCTGGTCCGCGGCGCCCGCACCCCCGGACCGGCGGAATGCCCGCCATCGCAGAGCCGTTACCTACCCGGGACACCCAGGGCCGAGACCGGCCGCTGGTCGTCGCCGCGTGCTGAGCCGAGCGCCATTCCCGGTGCTGCTGCCCTCCGACGGTCGGAGGCGCACAACCCCCGAACGGAGACTCGACAATGAACCCGATCATCCAGAAGAGCGGACTGTCCGTCGTCGGCATGCTTGTCGCCGGGGGTTGCGCCCTCGGCCCGGCGGTAGCCGCCCAGGCCGCACCGGCACCGGCCGCACCGGCACCGTCGAGCCAGACCGATCGGTCCGCCGAGCGAGTCCTGAGCATCGACTACCAGGCTCAGCCCAACTTCTTCTACTGCGGCCCGGCCGCGACGCGGATCGCGTTGTCCGCCCAGGGCAAGACATTCACCCAGGACGCGGTGGCCAGGCTGCTGGGCACCACCGAGGCGGGCACCCCCTCGGCGCTGGACACCACCCGGGTGCTCAACGAACTGACCGGCGGCAAGTACCGGACCACTGAGATTCGTGACTCGGTGGCCCGCCCGGACCAGGTCGAGCAGTTGCGCCACAACGTGCTGGCCGCGGTGGACGCCGGCCGACCGGTGGTGGCGAACATCAAGGGCACAACAGTGGACGTCGACGGCAACCCGCACTCGTACGAGGGCGGCCACTACGTGGCGCTCGTCGGCTACCGCGACGGTGGCGACGCCATCCGGGTCGCCGACCCGGCCGACCCGGCCCTCGGCGAGTACTGGGTAAGCCTGCCCAAGGTCGCCAACTGGATCGCCGAGCGCGGCTACTCCGCCTGACAACCCGAACCGGTCACCGGGCCGGTCGCTCCCTCGCGGGGCGGCCGGCCCGGCTGTCGTCGCGCATCCGGGCGGCCAGGTGCGTACGACGACGAAACCGGGCGGCCCGGGTCGGACGGACCCGCCGCAGATGTCGTCGGACCGGTGGGTGGACTTCGGCCACGCCGACGCCGGCCGCCCGCCGCACGATCCGATTGGCGTCGTCGGGTTCGCAACCGGACGCCCGGAGCAGGTCACTGGCCGACGTCCGCAACCCGGTGACGAGCGACTCGCCGAACGACTTGAGCCCGCTCGCGGAGGCCCGCCCGGCCAGTTCGGCGCACTCCTCGACCAACCGGCGGGTGCACTTCGGGTCATCCCCCACCCGGCACTCCGTCCGCATTTTTTCCACCGCCTGACCCAACCGGCTCATCGCGTCCGGCAACTCGTGCGGGATGGGTTCGTCGTACTGCAGCGCGGTCGTCGCCCAGCGGGCCAGGGCGCGGGTGTCCAGCAGCAGCCGCTCCAGGTGGTCCGCGCTGCGGGCGTACCTGTGGTACTGCTCGCGGCGGTGCCAGCGGACCGGCGCGATGGTCACCACCTCCTCCGCGCCGCTGAGCGCGTCGTGCAGCCGACCCAGGTCGTCGTCGGTGTCACGCAGCCGCTCCAGGACGCGCAACGTCCCCTCCTCGTCGCGTTTCCGCAGCGCGCCGGCCAGGGCGTCGAGCTGCGCGCAGAGGGTCGCGTAGATCGGCGCCGCGGCCCGGTCCAGCACACGCATCGGGTTGATCGGCAGCAGCAGTGCTACCACCACCAGGCCGACCGCCCCGCCGACGAGCGCGTCGAAGATCCGGGGCAGTTCCAGGCCTCGTTCCATCGGCGCCAGCGTGGCGATCAGCACGGCGGTACCGCCGGCCTGGCCGACCAGCGGGCCGCCCTTGCCGGCCACCAGCAACGCGGCGGCGATGGCCAGCGCGACCACCACACCGGTCTGCCACGGGCCGGAGCCGAGCAGGAAACGCAGCGTGTCGCCGATGATGATGCCCAGGGCCACTCCGGCCAGCAGAGCGAAGGTACGCCGGGCCCGCTGTCCGATGGCGGTGGCGATCGTACCGACGGCGGCGGCGGGCGCGAAGACGTGCGATCCGGTGCCGAGCAGACTCTTGGCGAGCAGCGCGGCGATCGCGGCGGCCAGTCCGGCCTGGAGGGAGATCACCAGAGTGACCTCCCACTGTCGGGCCCGGATCCGGCCGGCCTGCCCGCTGCGGTGCCGCGCCCGTCGGACCGCCCGGCCGCTGCGCTGGGCGGCGTCGTCGAGCCGCGACTGCTCGCGGTCGGCGGGTGGACGGTCGTCGGCCATGGCGGCGGTTACCCCGACGGTGGCCGCCTGAACAGCGGGTCGCCGACGAATCCATCGGCGTCCGTAGGTTTGCCCGATCGCTGCGGGGTACCAGGGGCCACACACCCACCGTCCGCAACCGGTAAGGGGCCCAGATGAGCAATACACAGACCACTGGTGAGCAGGATGTCGTCGACATCCTGGTCGCCGATCACCGCGAGGTCGAGACCCTCTTCGTCGAGTTGGAGACGCGGCAGGGCACGCCCGAGTACCGCCGCCAACTCGCCGACGTGGTGATCGCCGAGCTGGTCCGGCACGCCGTGGCCGAGGAGGCGTACGTCTATCCGACGGCGCGCAAGACACTTCCCGACGGCGACCAGATCGCCGAGCACGAGATCGACGAGCACGCCGACGCCGAACGGACCATGAAGGACCTGGAGTCGACCGACCCGTCCGACCCCCGCTTCGACGAGTTGCTGGCCCACCTGACCAGCACCATCCGCCACCACGTGCGGGACGAGGAGAACGACCTCTTCCCCCGCCTGCGCGCCGCCACCGCCCGCGAGGAGCTGGTCGAGCTGGCCGGCAAGGTAACGGCGTTCAAGAAGATCGCGCCGACCCGCCCGCACCCGAGCGCACCGGACCACCCGCCGGCGAACAAGCTGCTCGCCCCCGGCACGGGGATGATCGACCGGCTACGCGACGCGTTGAGCGACCGGCCGACCTCGATCGCCGAGCTACGCGAGCAACGGCAACGCTGACCCACGCCCGGTCCGTACCGGACGATCCCGGGCCGCCGAGTCCTCGACGGCCCGGGAGACGTCCGGTACGTCAGCGGACCTGATCGCCCGCACCGGTGCGCGCCTGGGCCTGGTCGACGCCCTTGTCGATCTGGTCGCCGTGCTTGCCGCCGGTGCGCTTGTCGGCCATGTCGCCGGCCTTCTCCATGCCCTGGTCGACCTGCTTGTCGTGCTTGTCAGCGAAGTCCTTTGCCTTGTCCATGAAGTCACTCACGGCGTTCCTCCTTCTCGGGTAGTCCCTTCGCGTTCCCTTGGCCGGACAGCGCAAACACCGGCGATTAGGGCGTACACCGCGAAGGTCCGACCGGTGGATCCGGGCCGGCGTACGATCCGCGCGGGCGGTCGGGTGTCGGCGCACGACCGGCCGGGTACCGATCTCGCCGAGATCGAGGAGGGCCGACATGAGGGCAGACCAACCCGGGGCGGACGCCGCGCCGACAACCGGCGGTACGGCGACAACCGGCAGTACGCCGACGGCCGGTGACACCGGAGGGCGGCACGCGTGGGCGGCGCTGCCCTGGCTGGTCCGGACGGCGGTGCTGTGGAGCGCCTGCCTGGTGGTGATCGTCACCGGTCTCTACCTGCTGGGTCGGATCGCCGTCCTGCTGGCGCCGCTGGCCATCGCCCTGGCCGCCACCATCTTCCTCACCGCGCTGCTCGACCCGGTGCTGATCCGGCTGCGCCGGCTGCGACTGCCCGCCGCGCTTGCCGCGCTGCTCACCGTCCTGCTGCTGCTCGGCATCCTGGTCGGTGTCGGCGCGCTTGTGTGGAATCTGACCGCCAGCCAGTTCGACCAGCTCAGCCAGGAGCTGACGCAGGGGGTAGAGCGCAGTCGGGACTTCGTGACGTCCACCCTCCCGGTCAGCGACGCCCAACTCGACAAGCTGATCGACCAGGCCCGGCAGGGGCTCAGCAGCGGCTCCCCGGACCCGGTGTCGGGCGCCCGGACGGCGAGCGAGGTGGTCGGTTCCGCACTGCTCGCCCTGGTGCTGCTCTTCTTCCTGCTCAAGGACGGCCGATCGATGTGGCAGTGGGTGCTGTCACGGGTGTCCGGCCCGAACCAGCCGGTGCTGGCCGAGGCCGGCCGGGCCGGTTGGCAGACGTTGGGCGCGTACAGCCGGGGCACCATGTTCATCGCCGCCATCGACGCGCTGGGCATCGGGTTGGCGCTTGTGGTGCTGCGGGTGCCGCTCGCCCTGCCGCTGGCGCTGATCACCTTTCTCGGCGGCTTCGTGCCGATCATCGGGGCAACGGTGGCCGGCGCGGTCGCCGTTCTGGTGGCGCTTGCCGCGAACGGCCCCACCACCGCCCTGTTGACCCTGGCCGCCGTGATCGCCGTGCAGCAGATCGAGGGCAACCTGCTGGAGCCGCTGATCATGAAGCGGCAGGTCCGGCTGCATCCGGCGGTGATCCTGGTGGCGGTCACCGCCGGCACACTCATCGCGGGGATCGCCGGCGCATTCGTCAGCGTTCCGATCACCGCAGTCCTGTGGCGCGTCATCGACACCGTCCAACAGCGTCGCTCCGCCTCGGCCCTCACCTCCTGAGGTCGATCGTCAGCGCAGCCGGGTGGTGAACCACGCGGCGGCCTGGTCGGCGACCTGCTCCAGCGTGCCGGGCTCCTCGAAGAGGTGGGTAGCACCCGGGATCACCCGCAGCTCACCGACCTCCCCCAGCTGCGCCAACGCCCGCTCGTTAAGCGTGATCACTTCCTCATCCAGGCCGCCCACCAGCAGCAACGTCGGGGTGCTGACCTGGGCCAGCGCGGCACCGGCCAGGTCCGGCCGGCCGCCCCGGCTGACCACGGCGCCCACCCGATCCGCCCGGGACGCCGCCGCGACAAGCGCGCCGGCGGCTCCGGTGCTGGCCCCGAACAGGCCGATCGGTACGTCACCGGCGGGACGCTCGACCGCCAACCAGTCGATGATCCCGGCCAGCCGGCTGGCCAGCAGCCCGATGTCGAAGCGCAGCTCGGCGGTCCGGGCGTCCACCTCGTCCTCGGCGGGGCTGAGCAGGTCCACCAGCACCGTCGCGAGCCCACTGCCGTGCAACGTCCGGGCCACCGCCACGTTGCGCGGGCTGTGCCGGGAGCTGCCGCTGCCGTGCGCGAAGAGCACCACTCCGACCGGCTCGGCGGGGAGCATCAGGTCGGCGGGGAGCTGAACGTCCCCGACCGGAATGGTCACCGTGCCGCGCTGCTCGTCCAAAGCCCACCTCCGGGGTGCTCGTCGGCCGCCCGGATACCCCACCCACCGCGCCGCACGCACTCGAGTGGCCCTCGCCGCTCCCCGCGTTTGCCAGCAGCGCCATCGGGTAGGCGACGAGGGACCGCAGACCGTGTCGGCGCAACCGCGCCCCGACGGATCGCGAGGATCGCCATGGCCAAGCAGCAGACGTCCCGGCAGCAGCAGATGGACGAGCGGGACCAACGCGCACAGGACGCCGAGCGCAACAAGGACTTCGGGGACCGGGCCGTCGAGGCTCGCCTGCCCGACGATCCCCGGGCGATGGCGCCCCGGGACGCGATCGGTAGGCCGTCGACCGGCGAGCCCGTCTGACCTGACGTAGCGCTGACGGTCGGGGCGGGAACACTCCCGCCCCGACCGTCACTGTTCCACGTTCGCGCGCTCCGGCAACCGCAGTAGCGGTGACCGGCCCGGTGGCTGCTCGGGCGGCGGGCCGGACGACTCGGCCTGCGGCACCGGCACCGTCACCGGTTCGTCGCAGGTCACCCGCAGCACCTGGTCGTGGTGGCGCAGCTGCACCACGTCGTCGGGACCGCCGTGGCGCAGCGAGTACGTCGTCTGGTGCGGGCGGACATCCACCCGCAGCGCCAGCCCTCGCCACTGCAGGGAGAACTCCAGTCGGTTGAGTCGGCTGGACAGCCGGGGCGCGAAGGACAACTCGCCGTCGTGGTCCCGGAGCCCGCCGAGCCCACCGACCAGGGCGAGCCAGGCGCCGGCCAACGACGCCATGTGTACGCCGTCCCGGGTGTTCTCGTTGAGGTCGTGCAGGTCCATCAGGGCGGCCTCACGCAGGTAGGTGTGCGCGAGTTCCGGGTGGCCCACCTCGGCGGCGAGTACCGCCTGGGTGCAGGCCGACAACGACGAGTCGCGCACGGTGCGCCGCTCGTAGTAGAGGAAGTTGCGGACCTTCTGCTCGGGGGTGAACGCGTCCCCCCGCCAGTGCATGGCGAGGACCAGATCGGCCTGCTTGACCACCTGCTTGCGGTACAGCTCGAAGTACGGGTAGTGCAGCAGCAGCGGGTACTTCTCCACCGGGGTGTGCGGGAAGTCCCACTCCTGCAGCCGGGTGAAGCCCTCCACCTGCTGGTGCACGTCGAGTTCCTCGTCGTACGGAACGTGCATGGCGGTGGCGGCGTCCCGCCAGGCCGCCGCCTCCTCGTCGCTCACCCCGAGGTGGAACGCCTCGTCCCGGTGGCGCATCACCACGTCGGCCGCCGCGAGCAGGTTCCGCTGTGCCATCAGGTTGGTGTAGATGTTGTCGTTCTTCACAGCGGTGTACTCGTCCGGGCCGGTGACACCGTCGATGTGGAACTGGCCGTGCCGGTCGTGGTGGCCGATCGAGCGCCACAGCCGGGCGGTCTCCACAAGCAGTTCCAGCCCGACCTCCCGCTCGAACTGGGTGTCCCCGGTGACCATCACGTAGCGGCGCACGGCGTCGGCGATGTCGGCGGCGATGTGGAAGGCCGCGGTGCCGGCCGGCCAGTAGCCGGAGGACTCCGGCCCCTCGATGGTCCGCCAGGGGAACGCGGCACCCCTGAGGTTGAGCGTCTCGGCCCGCTCCCGCGCCGAGTCAAGGGTGCTGTGCCGCCACTGCAACGCGCTACGCACCGCGCTCGGCTGGGTGTACGTGAGCACCGGCAGCACGAACATCTCGGTGTCCCAGAAGGCGTGCCCGTCGTACCCGGGGCCGGTCAGCCCCTTCGCCGAGATCGGCCGCTGCTCGGCCCGCGCGCCGGCCTGAAGCACGTGGAACAGACCGAACCGGACCGCCTGCTGCACCTCCGGGTCACCCTCGACCAGCACGTCGGACGCGTCCCAGAACGCGTCGAGGTAGTTGCGCTGCTCCCGGTGCAGCCCGTCCCAGCCGTCCAGCCGGGCACCGGCGAGTGCCGCGCCCACCTGGTCGCGCAGGGCGGGCAGCGAGCGCCGGCTCGACCAGCTGTACGTCAGGTACTTGATCACCCGCAGCTTCTCGCCGGGCTTGAGCACGCAGGCGATAGTGGTGCGCACCCAGTCCTGGTAACCCTCGGACTCGATGGTGGTGTGGTCCGGGCCGTGCACCTCGTGCTCCATGGCGGCGGCGACCCGTAGACCGGAGACTTTGGTGCGGTGGATCAGCTGCCCACCGTCCGGGGTGGTCAGCTCCTCCTCGGCCTGCAGCGGTGACTCCAGCACCGCGGCGACCCGGGGGTCCTTGCTCTGCGCGGGCAGCGACTCGTTTGCCACCAGCTCGGACTGCACGATCAGCCGTAGCGGGCCGTCGACGGCCTCCACCTCGTAGCTGATCGCGGCGACCGACCGCTGCGTGAACGAGACCAGGCGGGTGCTGCGAACCTTCACCTCCCGGCCGGCCGGCGAGCGCCAGTGCAGCTCCCGGTGCAGGGTGCCGGCCCGCATGTCGAGGATCCGCTCGTGGGCCAGCAGCTCCCCGTACCGCACGTCGAGTGGTTCGTCGTCGACGAGCAGCCGTATCAGCTTGCCGTTCGTGACGTTGACGATCGTCTGCCCGGACTCGGGGAAGCCGTAGCCGGCCTCCGCGTACGGCAGCGGGCGCAGCTCGTAGAACGAGTTGAGGTACGTGCCGGGCAGGCCGTGCGGCTCGCCCTCGTCGAGGTTGCCGCGCAGCCCGACGTGCCCGTTGGAGAGCGCGAAGACCGACTCGGACTGGGCCAGCACGTCCATGTCCAGCCGGGTCTCGCGGACATGCCACGGCTCGACCGGATAGGCCCGTTCCCGGATCACGTGAGGTCCGGTCGGGTGTTCGGCTGCTGGGTGGCAGCGGTCTGGGCCGGCACCGCCGGGTCGGCGGTGCCGAGCAGGTCGGCCAGGTCCCGCACCACGATGTCGGCGCCGTGCGCGCGCAACTCGTCGGCCTGCCCGACCCGGTCGACACCGACCACGTAACCGAAGCCGCCGGCACGGCCGGCGGCCACCCCGGAGAGGGCGTCCTCGAAGACGGCGGCCTGTGTCGGGTCCACGCCGAGCAGCCGGGCCCCGGCGAGGAACGTGTCGGGTTCCGGCTTTCCGCGCAGCCCCTCGCCCCGTGCCACCAGCCCGTCGACCCGGGCCTCCAGCAGCGTTGCCAGCCCGGCCGCGGCGACCACCTCGGCACCGTTGGCACTCGCGGTCACCACTGCCCGGCGCAGCCCGGCGTCGGCGGCCGCCTGCAAATAGCGCACCGATCCGGGGTAGACCTCGACACCGGATTCGCGTAGCTGCTTGAGCAGCAGCACGTTCTTGCGGTTGCCCACCCCGTTGACGGTGTCAGCGTCCGGTGGGTCGTCCGGGCTGCCCTCGGGCAGCACGATGCCGCGGGAGGCGAGGAACGACCGGACGCCGTCGGCGCGGGGTCGGCCGTCGACGTAGCGGTTGTAGTCGGGCCCGGGATCGAACGGGTGGAACGGCTCACCGGTGGCGGCGGCGCGCTGCCGGAGAAACTCGTCGAACGTCTGCGTCCAGGCGGCGTTGTGCACACGGGCGGTCTGCGTCAGCACACCGTCCAGATCGAAGAGACAGGCGGTCACGTGAGCAGGTAGGCCCAGCACGGTACGAATCTATCCACCCCGCTGGGTCCGCAAACCCGTTTCGGCCTCCTCGGCACGGTTTCAGTTGGGTCGCAGCGTCCAGATCACGGTCAGGGCCGAGGTCGGCCTGCCGTCTTCGGTAGCGATCTCCACCTCGACCCCGAACTCCGGCCGCCGACCGGACTCGAACTCCTCGATCACGTCGAGGGCCGATCGGCCGAGCCGGGCGGTGGCCCGCACCGGGCCCATGGCGAGCTTGCGGTAGGCGATCTCGGCCCGGACGGCGAGCGGGACGGCCCGGTCGAGCAGGTGCCCGAAGGCCGCCAGCACTACCGCGCCGGAGGCCGTCTCGCCGAGGGCGAAGATGGCGCCCGCGTGGGGGCCGCCGACGTGGTTGTGGGTGGCCGTCGAGTCGGGCAGCCGGACGACTGCCCGGACCCCGCCCGCCGCCTCGGGTGCCACCTCGACGAATTCGAGGCCGAGCGTACGGGCGAAGGGCACCGCTTCGAGCATGCCGGCCGCGACCTGACGGGAGTCGATTGTCATGCACTAACGTTACTAGCCGGTAATAAGGCCGGCAACCAGGAGTTTCGTCGTCGCCGGAAGGGTCAGAGGTTGGCGATCGTCCGCAGGATCTCGGCGTAGAAGTTGCCGTCGATGCTGCGGAAGAAGGCGAAGTCCTGGCCCGGGTCACCGAAGAACGGACGCAGCGTCCACGCCAGTTGGGTGCCGACGAAGCCGAAGAGCAGGATCCAGATGTAGAGCAGGGTCATGCTCGCCGGCCGCTGCGTCGGCTCGCCACGCCGCACCGGCGGGCGCTGCACCGGCCCGTAGCCCGGCGCCATGCCGGGCGGGAAGGCGGCGACGGCCGGCTGGCCGCTCGGCTGGGCCGGCACGTGCGCCGGAGCCGGCGGGGTCGCCGCGGCACCATTCGAGGTCGACCCGGCCGGCACGGCTCCAGCCGGCACGGCTCCAGCCGGCACGGCTCCAGCCGGCACGGCTCCAGCCGGCACGGCTCCAGCCGGCACGGCTCCAGCCACGGCGGCTCCGGCCGGCACGGCCACCGGCTCGGCAGCCGGCACGGCCACCGGCTCGGCAGCCGGAGCGGCGACCGGGGCGGCAGCCGGGGCCGCCGGTTGTGCTATGGGGACCGCCTGGGCTGGCGCGTTGACCTGCGCCGGGGCGTACCCGTCGGCCTGGGTCCTGGTGACCGGCGGCGCGAGCAGGCCGTGGTCGTTGAGCACCTGCATGCCGCCGGTCAGGAAGCGCAGCCCGACAAGCGCCGAGAGCGCCAGGATCGCCACGTTCAGCAGCTTGAAGAACCCGTAGTCGGGCGCGGTGATCAGGAAGAAGAGACTGATCGGCGCGAACGCCACAGCGAGCATCGAGGTGACAGTGATCGCCACCATCACCAGGGCCACCGACTGACGCACCGAGAGCCGGGCGCCGAAGACCAGGTTGAACAGGTAGAGCGTGGGCAGGCAGATGGCCAACGTGACAAGGAACAGCAGGGGCAGCTTCAGCGCGGAGGTCAGCGCCATCAGCGGACTGTGGAACGCCCCGAGCACCGCCCCGTAGCAGGCGAGCGCGACGGCGGAGCTGGCGAGCATCCGACCGGTCAACGCGTTGAGGTCACGCCCGGCCACGACCTGCTGCCAGATGCCCTCGCGATCGCGCAGGATGCGCTCGATGACGAGCGGGCTCGGCTGGTCACCCGACACGGGCACACCCCTTTTCGGTGGTCTTTCACTGTGGACCGGGTGGACAGACGGTAGGGCAGTCGCGGCCCGGCCGCCACCCCGCTGCGGCGAGTCGTCAGCGCCAACCCACGTCGATCCGGGCACCCCGCTCGTCGAAGAAGTGCAGGGCGTCCATCCGCACCGAGACGGCAAGCGGGTGACCGGCGCTGACCGCCGGGTACGGTGCCAACCGCACCGCCAGCTCCGCCGGGCGGCGGTGGTGCCGGCCCGGATCGGGGAGCACGCTGGTCTGGGTGCCACTGCTCGGCGGCTCCTGCGGCTCCACCGGCTTACCGGTGAGCCGCTGCATCACCGAGCCGAACCGCCGCAGGCCACGCTGGCCCACCGGCGGCGGGTCGAGCGGCGCACCCATCTCGTCGACCATGATCGCGGTCGCGCCGATGTCGAGGAACGCCAGCGACTCGTGCCCGTGGTGCTCCAGGTAGCGGATCCGCCCGCGCAGCACGTCGCCCGGGCTGTCCGGAGCGACAGGGGTGAGCGCCTCGGCCCGCATGCCGACCACGATCCGCTCACCGTGGTAGTGCGCGACCGCCCGGCTGCGGATGTCGTTCCAGGGCAGGTAGAGCGACTGCTCACCGAGGTTGAGGGTGACGTACCGGTCGAGGTGGACGTAGACCGACGCCTCCAGCAGGTTCATCCGCGGGCTGCCCAGGAACGCGGCCACGTAGAGCGTGGCCGGCCGGCCGTACACCTGGGTGGGGGTGCCCACGTCCTGGAGCACGCCCTTACGCATGATGGCCACCCGGTCCGCCATGGTGAGCGCCTCGGCCTGGTCGTGGGTCACGTAGACGGTGGTGACGCCCAACTCCCGGGTCAGGCCCGAGATCTCCGCGCGCAACTCGGCCCGCAGACCGCTGTCCAGGTTCGACAGGGGCTCGTCCATCAGGAACAGGCCGGGCCGGCGGACGATCGCCCGACCCATGGCCACCCGCTGCCGCTGCCCACCGGAGAGCTGGCCGGGCTTGCGGGCCAGCACGTCACCGATGCCCAGCGCGCTGGCCACGTCACTCACCCGCTCGCCGCGCGGTTCCGGTTCCACGCCGGCCAGCCGCAACGGAAAGGCGATGTTGTCGCCGACGCTCATGTGCGGGTAGAGCGCGAAGTCCTGGAAGACCATGGCGATCTTGCGATCCCGGGGCGGCAGGTCGTTCGCCAACTCTCCGTCGAGCACGACAGCGCCGCTGGTCGGCTCCTCCAACCCGGCGATCATCCGCAGCACAGTGGACTTGCCGCACCCGGACGGCCCGAGGAGCACCATGAACTCGCCGTCGTTGACATCGAGGTTGATGCTGTCGACGGCCATGGTGCCATCTCTGAACACCTTGGTCACATCCTTGAGCGTGACGGTACTCACCGTCGTTCCCCCCAGTCGGTCGGCCGAACCCCTGAAGACTGTGACCAGCATCATGGGTTTAGGACATCGGGTAAACGTCCTATGTTCAGACGGTGACGGTGCTATTAAGCGACATACGTCCGCTCAGCAGCGTCCGGGCCGCTCACCCGGCTCGCCGAGGAACACCTGACGGACCACCCGCTCCGCCGCGTGCCCGTCGTCCAATGTGCAGAACCGCCCCCGGAACCGCGCCCGGGCCTCGGCCGCCGCCTCCGACCGCACCACGTCGGACCGGAACAGGTCAAGCAGATCATCGAAGGTGGTGGCCACCGCGCCCGGCGGCTCAGCAGTCACGTCGAAGTAGACACCCCGGGCCAGCCGGTACGCCTCCCAGTCCGGGGCGTACAGCACGATCGGCCGATCCAGCACCGCGTAGTCGAACATCGCCGACGAATAGTCGGTGACCAGCACATCCGCCACCAGGTAGAGATCCTCCACCCGCTGGTGGCCGCTGACGTCGCGGACCCGCTCCCAGTCCGCCGGCCGACCGGGACGCCGATCACGGTCGTGGAAGTAGTGACTACGCATCAGCAGCCGGCCCGAGTCACCGAGCGCCCGCACGAACCGGTCCGGGTCGAACGGCGGCCGGTAGCCGGGCAGGTGCTCGCGGTGCGTCGGGGCGTACAGCACCACCTGCTCGTCGGGGCCGAGGTCGAACTCCGCGCGCAGTCGACGCACCTCGTCCGGGCCGGCGTTGACCAGGCGGTCGTTGCGCGGGTAGCCCACCTCAAGTGTCGTGTACGTGGCCGGGTACGCCCGGTCCCACATCTGGGTGGAGAAACTGTTGGCGCTGACGCTGTAGTCCCAGCGGTCCACCCGGTGCAGCAGCCCGGCGAAGTCCATCCGGCCCGCGCCGATCGGGTAGCGCTGCTGGTCCAGACCCATCACCTTCACCGGGGTGCCGTGGTGGGTCTGGAGGTGCACCTGCTCGGGCCGCTTCCGGACGAAGTCCGGGAAGTTGACGTTGTTGACCAACCACCGGGCGCGGGCGAGCACCCGGTAGTACGCCGGGGTGCCGGCGACCACGTACTCCACCCCGGCGGGCACGCTGTCCACCCGGTCCCGGCGCACGATCCACACCCCGCGCACCCCCGGCGCCAACCGGCGGGCCACCTCGTAGATCGCCGCCGGGTTGCAGGAGTAACCCCGGTACCAGTAGGCGGCGTACACGGCGAGCGTCGGATCGATCGGCCGTCGTAGCTCGGCCCGGTAGTACTCGCGCAGCAGGCCGTCGCGGGTCAGCCGGGCGCCGCGCCGAGCGACCGGGCCGACCCGACGCCGGGCGGTGCGGACCTTCCGACGGGCGGTGTCGCGGGCCCGGCTGGCGGTCCGCAACGCGCTGAAGGTGTGCCAACGGCCGGCGGCGACCAGCCGGTGCTTGATCCCCTCCACCCCGTCCGGCACCGGATAGCCGCCGGGCGGCAGCCAGCGTTCGTAGTCGGCGGTGATCTGCGCGAAGAACGCCGGCCGCAGCTCCGGGGCGATCCGCTGACCGTTACCGAGCACTGTGAGGTAGTGCCAGATCATCCGTTCGAAGACCGCCGGCCGCAGCGCGTCCACCGCCGGTGACCAGGCGTCCATCAAGTGGAAGACCCGGTGCCACTGGGGGAAGACCTCGAAATGCCGGTCCCCCCGGGTGCGGGTGATCGCGCCGGCACGGCGTTGCCGGTAGTTGACGCAGACCCGGTCCAGTACGCCGATCCGCTGCGCCGCCATCAGCACCGGGTAGCTGAACGAGACGTCCTCGTACCAGCCGGGCGCGAACCGCAGCCCCAGGTCGGTCAGGAACTCCCGGCGGACCAGCCGGTTCCACGCGGTGTGCAGCAGGCGCATCGCCGCCGGCCGGTCCTTCAGCCGGAAGGTGCGCGTGCCGGGCGACTCGGGGAACACCTCGGCCATCGCGCTGCGGGTGGCGGTGTTGTTCCAGTGGGTCCGGACGTGGTCGACGAGCAGCACGTCCGGGCGGGTCACCCGCAACCGCTGGGCGACGTCCGACAGGCACTCCGGTGCCAGCCAGTCGTCGCCGTCGAGGAACCACACGTACTCGCCGACGGCCCGGTCCAGCCCGATGTTGCGGGCCGGACCGAGGCCGACGTTCTCCGGCAGCCGGACCGAGCGGACCCGCCGGTCGCGGGCCGCGTACTCGTCGATGATGTCGCCGCTGGCATCCGGCGAGCAGTCGTCGACGGCGATCACCTCGATGTCGGTCTCCGGCTGACCGAGGATGGAGTCCAGGCATTCGCGCAGGTATCCCTGCACCCGGAAGGCCGGCACCACGAAGCTGATCAGGGTCATCCGGCCGTCCCTCCGTCAGCGTGGCGCGGCACCTCCGGCGCCCACCGGCGCGACAGACGCCCGCGCGCTACGGGCCGGTCGGACGAACCAGGCCAGGACGACGCTCACCACGAAAACCACGAGAAGGTACGCACCGAGTGTAGCCAGCCCGATACCCGCCACGCCGACAATCGCCGCGAGGGCCAGCAGCACCGACCGTCCGTCCCAGCCCAGCGTGGCCGCGTGCAGCGGCGGTGCCGCCTGCCGTTTCTCCAGCCGGGCGGTCAGGTCGTAGTGGTGCACGGTGAGCACGAAGACGTACCCGAAGATCAACCAACCCGGCGCGCCACCGACAACGCCGACCGCGATGGCGAACAGGTACTCTGCCGCCCGCAACGCCGCCGGCACCAGCCAGTCCAGCGGACCGTTGTGTGCGGCCCCGGCACCCAGCCCACCGGCCAGCAGCACCAGCAGCGCCACCGGCACCGCCCAGCGCAGACCGTCCGGCGCATCGCCGAGCAGGGCCACGACGAGCAGCACCGCCGGCCCCAGCGCGGCGATCACCGCCAGGGTGAGCGGCCCCATCAGGCGGACCACCGGCAGCCGCCGGGCCAACGGCCCGTCGTCGCGGTGCAGTGTGGCATCCACCGTGTCCAGCACCGGCACCCACATCCAGCGGGCCCGCAGCGTCCGCAGGGCACCGGTGTACGCGAACGCCAGCACCCCCCAGACCAGCACCGCGATCAGGCTGACAAGCGGGTTGAACAGCGCGACGGTCAGTGCGATCAACGCCCAGCGCTCACCGATCGGGAAGACCACTGTGCGCTTGAGCCAGTACGACAGCGAGCCGGTGTCGGCCTGCACCCGGGTGGACGCCGCGTTGAGCCGGTCGCCGATACCGCCGCTGCTGCCCGTCGCCGCCCGGGGTCGGCGGGCCGCCTCGTCGTGCAGCACCCCGTACCAGGTGTCGGTCATGTGCCGGACGGTCTGCAACGTCATCGCGGCGATGGCGAGGGCCCAACCGTTGCCCAGCCCGGCGTGACTCACCCCGAAGCCCAGGCCGGCGTAGACCAGGTATTCCTTGGCCCGGTCCGCCATGGTGTCCAGCCAGCCGCCCCACGCGCTGAAGTGCCGGGTGTAGCGGGCCAACTGGCCGTCCACGCAGTCGAGCACGAAGCCGAGGTAGAGCAGCACCGCGCCGCCGACCAGCGCGGGCCGCCCGCCGACTCCGAACAGCACCGCCGCGGCCAGCGCGAACAGCACCGAGATCGCCGTCACCCCGGACGGGGTGAGCCGGAGCCGGGCGGACAACCGGACCAGGTACGGCGACCAGGTGCTGACGAAGTAGGTGGAGAAGAAGTCGTCCTTCTCCTTCACCGACAGCCGCAACTCGGCCCGGTCCTCGTCGACAGCGGTGACCGCCGCTTCGGCAGCCACCAGGCCGGGCGCGTCGGCGACCCGGTGCGCGACGAGCAGGCGTACCCGCTGGGCGAAGATCAGGGTGCCGAGCGCCGCTAGACCCGCGACGAGCCGGTCGACGGCGGACCCGGGACCGCCGGCGGCGACCGACCCGCCGGAGCTGGTCCCGTCGGTCGCCGGCAGCGCCGCCACGTCGCCGACCGGACCGATCGGGGCGGCGACCGGAAGCATCCCGGACGTGGCGGCCCGGGCCGCGGCGGCGAGCGTGGGCAGGTCGTCCACGCCGACCCGCAGCGCGCCGCCGAACACGCCGGTGGCCGCGCCGTCGAGGGCGTCCAGCGGGCCGGCGTCGACCACCTGGCCGCGTTCCTCGCGCACGGCCGTCCGTCCGGGCACCGGCGGGTCGGTGAGCACCAGCGCCACCGTCGGCCCGACCGGGCTGGTGGCCAGGTGCCGCAGCACCGCCGTGTGGGCCACCAGGTCGGTGCCCGCGATCAGCAGCGGGCCGTCGGCGGCGTCGGCGAACGCGGCCAACTCGTCGAGGTCGGCGGCGAACCGCACCTCGGCCGCCCCGGCCCGGCGCAGCTGGGCGGCCAGCCGCTCGGTCAATGGCTCGCCGGTCGAGGTGGTCAGGCCCGCCGCGGGCGTCCCGGCGGCGAGCACTATCGCGAGCGTCATCGCGGGACCGCGGCGTGGTACGCGTCGAGCGCCTCGGCGATGGTGCCGTCGAGCGTCAACCGGCCCGCGTCGAGGTACAACCCCCGACGGCAGAACCGGGTCAGGTCCTTTTCGTTGTGTGACACCAACACGAGCGTGCGCCCCTCCCCGAGCAGACGATCAATCGTCGCGTAGCACTTCTTGCGGAACTCCGCGTCGCCCACCGCGGTGACCTCGTCCATCAGCAGGATCGGGTGCGGCAGGTGCGAGATGATCGCGAAGCCGAGCCGCACCTTCATCCCCGACGAGTAGTGCCGCACCGACGTGTCGATGGCACCCTGCACCTGCTCACCGGCGAACTCGACGATCTCGTCGAAGTGTCGCTTCAGATAGCCGGTCGACAGTCCGTGCAGCCCACCGACCAGGTGCAGGTTCTCCCGCCCGGTCAGGTCGTTGGAGAAACCCGCCGACAACTCCAGCAACGGCGCCACAGCGCCGTGCACCCGGATGCTGCCCTCGTCCGGGATCAGCACCCCGGCGATCAGCCGCAGCAGCGTGCTCTTGCCGGTGCCGTTGCGGCCGATCACCCCGACCGTCTCGCCCGGCTCGACGGTGAACGACACGTCCCGCAACGGCCAGAACTGCCCGGGCAGCGCGCCACGCTTCCCCCGGTGGATGAACAGCTCCCGCAACCGCAGTTGGCGGCGACGGTTACGGACGAACCGGATGCCCAGCCCGTCGGCCTCGATGATCGGCGCGGCCATGTCAGAGTTCCTTGAGCACTGCGGGTTCCAGCCGACGGAACGACCACCAGCCGGCGGCCAGCACCAGCAGGCTGCCGACGACGGTGGTGGCGAGCAGCCGGGTGTCCGGGAACTCGTCCGGGTACCAGATCGCGTGGTGCAGCTGGAAGATCCCGACCAGCGGGTTCAGCTCGTACGCCACCTTCAACCAGCCGGGCAGCTCGGACTCCCGGACCAGGCTGAGCGGATAAATGATCGGCGTGGCGTAGAAGAGCACCCGGATGATCAGCCGCATCAACCGTTCCACGTCGCGCATCAGCACGTTCCACGCGGACAGCAACAGCGCCAGCCCGATCAGCAGGACGGCCTGGACGGCGACCGCGAGCGGCAGGGCGAGCAGCGACCAGCCGGGGTGGATCCGACCGTGCGCCGCGTAGATCACCGCGATGGCGATCAGGATCGGCAGGCCGGCCGCGTACTCGGCGAACCGGCCGGTGACCCGGCCGATCGGGAAGACCTGACGCGGCACGTTCATCGTGGTGATCAACCGGGACTGGCCGGTGAGCGCGTTGGTCGCCTCGCTCAGCGCCGAACTGGTCCACATCCAGGCGAAGATCCCGGTGATCAGGAACAGCGGGTACGATCCGGCCGCCTCGCCCAGATGCCGGCCGGTGTCCCGGGAGTAGAGCACCCCGAACACGAACCAGTAGATGGCGCCCATGCCGAGCGGCTCGATCAACGACCAGAAGTAGCCGAGCACCGACTGCTGGTACTTGACCGCCAGATCCCGTCGGACCAAGATGCGCAGCGAGTTGCGGTGCGACCACAACGCCGCGACGCCAGAGGTCACCGCGAGCCTCCCGCCTCCTGAAACGGACGACAGGTTAGCAGTCGGTGAACGAATGCCCCGAATCGGCCGTACTCAGCACTCGATCACATTGACGGCCAGACCGCCGCGCGCCGTCTCCTTGTATTTGACCTTCATGTCGGCGCCCGTCTCCCGCATGGTCTTGATGACCTTGTCCAGCGACACCTTGTGCACACCGTCGCCGCGCAGCGCCAGCCGGGCGGCCGTGATCGCCTTGATGCTAGCCACCGCGTTCCGCTCGATGCAGGGGATCTGCACCAGGCCACCCACCGGGTCACAGGTCAACCCGAGGTTGTGCTCCATCCCGATCTCGGCCGCGTTCTCCACCTGCTCCGGGGTGCCGCCGAGCGCCTCGGCCAAGCCGGCCGCCGCCATCGAGCACGCCGAACCCACCTCACCCTGACAGCCGACCTCCGCGCCGGAGATCGACGCGTTCTCCTTGAACAGCACCCCGATCGCGCCGGCCGTCAGCAGGAACCGCACCACACCGTCGTCGTCGGCGCCCGGCACGAACCGGGTGTAGTAGTGCAGCACCGCCGGAATGATCCCGGCCGCACCGTTCGTCGGCGCGGTGACCACCCGGCCGCCTGCCGCGTTCTCCTCGTTCACCGCGAGAGCGAACAGCGTCACCCAGTCCATCGCGTGCAGCGGGTCGGGCGTCCCGGCGTCCGCCTCCAGGCCCCGCCGCAGCTCCGCCGCCCGCCGCCGAACCTTCAACCCCCCAGGGAGTACGCCGTCCCGCTCGCAACCGCGCTGCACGCACTCCCGCATCACCCGCCAGATCTCCAGCAGGCCGGCCCGGATGTCCGCCTCACTGCGCCAGGAGCGCTCGTTGGCCAGCATCACCTCGCTTATCGACAGGCCGGTGGAGGTGGTGACGTCGAGCAGCTGCGCCCCGGTCAGGAAGGGGTACCGCACCCGCGTGCTGTCCGGCTTGATCCGGTCCGCGCCGGCTGCGGCCTCGTCCACCACGAACCCGCCACCCACCGAGTAGTAGGTGCGGCTGCGCAGCTCGACGCCGGCCCGGTCGTACGCCGCGAAGGTCATCCCGTTCGGGTGGTACGGCAGCGAACGCCGCCGGTGCAACGTCAGGTCCCGATCCGGGTCGAAGTCGATCTCGTGCGCGGCCAGGATGCTGATCCGCCGCTCGGCCCGGATCCGCTCGACCCGAGGTCCGATGCTGTCCGTGTCGACGGTCTCCGGCGACTCGCCCGCCAAGCCGAGCAGCACCGCCGGACCGCTGCCGTGACCGTGCCCGGTGGCACCCAACGAGCCGAACAGCTCGGCCTGCACCCGCGCCACGTCGGTGAGCAGACCGTCGGCCTTGAGCCCGGCGACGAACGTCCGCGCGGCCCGCATCGGCCCCACCGTGTGCGAGCTGGACGGCCCGATACCGACACTGAAGAGGTCGAAAACACTGATCATGGCTGCGCTTCCTCGCCGTCGTCCCGGCGTACGGGACCCGGCCGCGCCAGGACCGTCGATCTGACGGCCCCGCTCGTGATCGACCGGGGTATGGGTTCCGGCCGCCCGGGGTGTGGGTGGCCGATCTGCCAGCGTACCCGCCCAGCTCACCGCACCCCCGCCACCCGCCACCGCACCCCCCGCTGTCGCCGCGCCCCGACCCCGTCGGGGCGGAGGCGTCAGCCGGGGTCTCCCCGGGTAATGCACCTACGGGTCCACGTGCTGCCGTTCATCCTCGCGACCGAGGGCGAAGTGGCTGCCCCCTTCTACCGTGGATTGCAGACGCGGCGCACCGCCGCAGAGTGGGAGTACGACGATGAGTCGCAAACTGGTCCGGCCCCGCGAGGGGCGCATGCTCGCCGGTGTCTGCGCCGGCCTCGGTCGGCGGTTCGGGATGTCCGCCGGCATGGTCCGGCTGCTGTTCCTGCTGTCCCTGCTGCTGCCCGGCACGCAGGTGATCGTCTACCTGATCCTCTGGGTGCTCATGCCGAACGAGGACCGCTACCTGGCCTCCACCCAGCACTGATCCCTACCCCTCACGCGCGCCGCGTCACCGGCGCCGACGTCGAGGCGACATCGCGTCCGGGAGGCCACTACAACGCTGTTGTAGTGGCCTCCCGCACGTCCAAGGCCCCTGTTTCCAGGAAGTTGCTGCCCACCTCGACGTTGATCGACAGCGGCCACAGGCGACGACCGCCGACCGTGACCGCCACCGGCGCTGCCGACGGCCCCGATGGAGAAGCGCCCGCTCCGACGGACGTCGGGGCGGGCGCTTCCGCGTACGGGGTGTGGACGGTCAGGGGGCCGTGTAGGTGACTGTGATCTGCTGGTAGCCGAGGGAGCGCAGCAGCCCTTCAAGCATCTTGCGGGTGTTCTCCTCGGCTCGGGCGGAGAGACCGCTGTCGCGGGCGGCGGCGGTGATCCGATCCTCGGCGAGCTGGTAGATCTGCTGCTGCCGGTTGGGGTCGTTGCCGACCAGGTCGCCGAGCCGGTTGAGCAGGCCACGCTGCTCCGCGAAGACGTAGCTCTTCTCCATGTCGAGGTTGGTCTCGCCGAGCTGCGGCGCGGGCAGCTTGATCTCGACGGACTTGCCGTCGGCGGACTGCACGATGGCACCGTCACCGATCTTGGTGAAGTCGACGTACGCCTCGACGCTGCCGGCTCCGACGAACAGGGTGCGTTCGTTGAGCAGGAAGTCCGGCACGTTGCGCCTGTCGTTCTGGGTGTCGACGACCACCTGGAAGTTGCCCTCGGCGGCCACGTAACGGCTGAGGTCCTGGATCGACTTCAGCAGTGGTGGCTGGCTGCGGTCGGTCTGCTCCTTGCCGAACGGGTTGCGGAAATCGGGCAGGAAACCGGTCGCCTGGATGCCGAGCAGCACCACCACCGCCACCGCGGCGGCGCCGAGCAGCAGGAGCAGGCCGCGAGCGGCCCCACCCCCACCGCCGTCGCCACCGGCGGTCGGGCCGCCGGGAGGGCCGGCCGGCGGGCCACCGGGGCCACCGGGACTATCAGTGGTCGGCTCTGGTGTAGTGGCCGACCGCTCCCGGAGATCGTCGCCGGTCGGGTAACCGGGGAACTCTCTCGTGGGCTCGTTGCTGCCAGCGTCGCGGGCCATCACGCTCACCGTCCTCGTCAGACACGTCGTCTGCTGATGACGGTACGGCCCTCCTGCGACAGTCGCGCGTCGAGCGCCGGGAAGGCGTAAACAGGCAGGTCAGGCGAACGCGGAGAGCCCGGTGAGGCGCTGCCCGACGACCAACTGGTGGATCTCGGAGGTGCCCTCGTAGGTCAGCACGCTCTCCAGGTTGTTGGCGTGCCGCATCACCGGGTAGTCGCCGGAGACACCGTTGGCGCCGAGGATGGTCCGGCACTGCCGGGCGATGGCGAGGGCCTCCCGCACGTTGTTCAGCTTGCCCACGCTCACCTGCTCGGGCCGCAACCTGTGGGTGTCGGCAAGCCGACCCAGGTGCAGCGCGAGCAGTTGCCCCTTCGCCAGCTCGACGGCCATGTCGGCGAGCTTCGCCTGGGTGAGCTGGAAACCGGCCAGCGGGCGACCGAACTGGGTGCGGGTGCCGGCGTACGCCAGTGTGGTTTCCAGGCAGTCCCGGGCGGCGCCGATCGCCCCCCAGACGATGCCGTAGCGGGCTTCGGTGAGGCAGCTCAGCGGCGCCTTGAGCCCGACCGCCTCGGGCAGTTGGGCGTCCGCCGGGAGCCGGACGTCGTCGAGCACGATCTCGCCGGTGACTGACGCGCGCAGCGACATCTTGCGGCGGATCTCCCGGGCCGTGACACCCGGGGTGTCCATGGGTACGACGAAGCCGCGCACGCCCTCGTCGGTGCGTGCCCAGATCACCGCGACGTCGGCGATCGGCGCGTTGGTGATCCACATTTTTCCGCCGGTGAGTAGCCAGTCGTCGCCGTCGCGGCGGGCCCGGGTGGTCATCGAGGCGGGGTCGGAGCCGTGGTCCGGTTCGGTAAGGCCGAAGCAGCCGATCGCCTCGCCGGTGGCCATCGACGGCAGCCAACGGCGTTTCTGCTCCTCGCTGCCGTAGCGCCAGATGGCGAACATGGCGAGCGAGCCCTGCACCGACACCAGTGAGCGGAGGCCGGAGTCGGCGGCCTCCAACTCCTGGCAGGCAAGCCCGTAGGCGACCGCTGACGCACCGGCGCAGCCGTAGCCGCTCAGGTGCATGCCGAGCAGCCCGAGCTTGCCGAACTCGCGGGCCAGGTCCCGGGCCGGCACCTGGCCGTCCTCGTACCAGTCGGCGACGTGCGGGCGCACCCGGTCGTCGACGAGCTGGCGGACGACGTCGCGGATCTGCCGCTCCTCCTCGGTGAGTGACAGGTCCAGGTCGAGCAGGTCGAGCGGAGCGGTCATGGACGCCACCTTAACGAAGGTTCAGCGCGCGGGAGAAGGGCTCGTCACTCGATCGGCTCCGAGAGCACCAGCACCCGCGCGTGGATCTGGTTGCGCTGCTGCAGGGCGGCGCGCAACGCGCGGTGCAGCCCGTCTTCCAGGTACAGCCCGCCGTTCCACTGCACCACGTGCGGGAAGAGGTCGCCGTAGAAGGTGGAATCCTCGGCGAGGAGCTTGTCGAGCGCCAACTCGCGCTTGGTGGTGATCATCTGATCCAGGCGCAGTGGACGGGGCGGGATCTCCGCCCACTGCTTGAGGGTCAGGTTGTGCTCCGGGTAGGGACGCCCGTCCCGGACCGCTCTGAAGATCACGACGGCACGCTCCCCTCCCCGTGGCCGGGCCGACCGACGGCGCCGAGCCGGGCCGCGGCGGGCACCGCGCGGCGCGGCACCGATGACCGTGCCAGCCTAGCCGCCCAGTGCTCGTTACGTTCTGCTCCCTGATGTCAGTTTCGCTATCGCTCGTCCGATCCTCAATCGGACGAACGGGACGTCGCGCTCAGCTCCACCGGCCGCGCCGGACAACCTCGTCCAATCCCCGACGCCCACGGCGCAGCGACGGTGACCGATGGTCGGGTGCTCGGTAACCGATTGTGATGGCACCGATGGGTTGGTACTCGTCCGGCACGCCGAAGGCATCCCGGTAGCTGCCCAGCCGCTGCGGCGGAATGCCGAAGAAACAGGCCCCCAGCCCCTCGTCCACAGCGGTGAGCAGCATCAGCAACGCCGCGAAGCCGGTGTCCACATGCCAGTACGGCACCGGCCACCGATCAGTGGACCGGTCCGTCCAGCCCTTGTCCGGCTCGGCGTAGCGCCGCAGGTAGGCCGACTCGTTGGCGTGCGGCACCACGATGAGCGGCGCCCGACGCATTCCGGCCAGCCAGCGCTCCCGGCCACCGCCGTCCGGGGTGGTGGCCGTCCAGAACCGCTCCCGGTCGGCCGGCTCGTCGAGCACCAGGAAGCCCCAGCCCTGGGCGAACCCGGCCGACGGGGCACGGATCGCGTGGTCGAGCAGCCGTTCCACCACGTCGGGCGGGACCTGACGGTCCGGGTCGTAGTTGCGCACCATCCGCCGACGCCGGACCACCTCGGCGAACTCCATCAGGCCCCGGGCCGGATGCCCCAGGCACCCCGCCAGGTCGTCCCGGGCTTGAGGGTGAGCAGGTCCCGCCCCGACCGGAACGCGTCCGGAGGGCAGGTCATCGGCTCGATCGCCACCGAGCGGCGGTGCCGCACACCGGTGAGCGCATCCCCGGTGAACACCTGCCACCAGCCGAACTCCGCGTCCGCCCAGATCTGCACCCCGGTCGAACCGTCCGGGGCGGACAGGCCCACCGACGAGCCGCCGTCGGCGTCGCGGATCACGTCGCCGAAACACAGGTCCAGCTCGGCGGCGCCGATCCGGCGCGGGCTGGTCCAGTCGTACTCGGTGCCGGCCACCGGGGTGGCGCCGATCGGCAGCAACCGACTGTCGACAAGCAGTCGGGTCCGGGTCGGCAGCCGCATGACCAGGTCGTCGACCGCGACGCCCGGCAGTTGCAGGTACGGGTGCACGGAGAAGCCGAACGGCGCCACCTCGGCACCGACGTTCGTCACCTCGTGCTCGGCGCGCAGCCCCTCCGCGCCGACGCTCCACCGGCTGAGCAGCCGCAGCGGCCACGGGTAGCCAGGCTGCGGCGGCAGGTCGTAGCCGAGGGTCACGGCGGTCTCCGACTGCTCCACCAGACGCCACGGCACCCAGTTGACCAGCCCGTGGATCGCCACGTGCCGCTCCGGCTCGGTCAGCGGGAGCTGGTGCGTCCGCTCACCGAACGGGTAGCGGCCATCGCGGATCCGGTTCGGCCAGGGTGCCAACACCTGCCCGGCGCAGCCGGGGCATACCTCGTCGGTCTGGTAACCGTCGACCAGGTCGACACCGTCGTGCCGGTACGTCCGCAGCCCACCACCCACCTCCACGATGACGGCCTCGTGGCCGGCGGCGGAGATGGTCCACTGGGCGCCGGAGAACGCGCGCTGCTCGGGGCTTTCCATGTCGGCGACCCTAACCGGTCACGTCCGGTCGCCGCTCGACGCCGCCGCCGCCCGGTAGCGCAGCAGAGCCGGGAACGCGACAGCGAGCACCACGACGAGCACCGCCGAGGCGAGCCCGCCGGCCACCCAGGCCACCCCGCCGCCGAACCCGGCGGCCATCGTGCCGGCCCGCAGATCGCCGAGCCGCGGACCACCGGCCACCACCACCGTGTTGACGCCCTGCAGCCGGCCACGCATCCGGTCCGGTGCGTAGACCAGCAGCATCGACTGACGCAGCACCGCGCTCACCAGGTCGGCGGCCCCGGCCACGGCCAACAGGAGGACCATCAGCCAGAGTCGGTGGGCGAGCCCGGCAGCGGCGATCGCGACTCCCCAGGCGACCACCGCTACCACCAGGCCGAGCCCCTGCCGACGGAGCCGGCCGATCCAGCCGGAGGTCAGCCCGCCGATCATCGAACCGATCGCGATGGCGCTGTAGAGCAGGCCGACCGACCCACCACCGCCGAACCGCTCCTGGGCGATCTCCGGAAAGAGCGCCCGCGGCATGGCGAGGATCATCGCGATCAGGTCCACCCCGAAGGACAGCAGCAGCACCGGTGTGGTGGCCAGGTAGCGGAATCCGTCCACCACACTGGCCAGGCCGGCGCGGCGGGGCTCACCGTCGGCGGTCGGCTCGGGCGGCAACGCGGGCAGTCGCAGCGCCGCCCAGAGCATCGCGGTGAACAGCACCGCGTCCACCCCGTACGCGATGGGCAGGACCACAGCGGTGTCCGGTGAGGCGGCCAGGATCAGGCCGGCGGCGAGCGGGCCGGCGACCGAGGCCGCGGTGAAGGTCGTGTAGTTCAGGGTGCTGGCGGCCGGCACCAGGTCGTCCGGCACCAGCCGGGGCAGCATGGCACTGCGGGCCGGCGAGCTGATCGCGAACGCCACCGACTGCAACGCCATGAGCACCAGCAGCAGCACCGGACTGCCCACATCCAGCAGCGCCTGGACCAGCAATCCCAGGGTGGATGCCCAAAGCAACAATGACCCACCGAGCAATACCGCACGACGGTCGCGGGCGTCGGCGACCGCGCCACCCCAGAGCCCGAAGATCAGCAGCGGTACGAAGGCCGCCACGCCCAGCAGGCCCACCCAGAACGAATCCCTGGTCAGGGCGTACATCTCCACCGGAACGGCTACCGCCGTGAATTGGAACCCGAACATCGCCACGGTGTTGCCGAGCCACAGCCGCCGGTACGCGGGCACCCGCAGCGGGCGTACGTCGATCGCCCAGCGCCGCGCTCCGCGCGACCGGGCCTCCTGCACACCCGTCACGGCGCCAACCGCTCGACGGTCCAGCCACCCTCGTCGCGGCGGAAACGGAGCCGGTCGTGCAACCGGCCGGCCCGACCCTGCCAGAACTCCACAGACTCGGGCCGAACCCGCAACCCGCCCCAGTGCGGCGGGATCGGGATCTCCGCCTCGTCGGCGAACCGCTCGGCCACCTCCCGGTAGCGCCCTTCCAGCGCCGCCCGGTCCGGCACCACCTGGGACTGTGGGCTGGCCCAGGCACCCAGTTGGGAGCCGCGCGGCCGGCTGGCGAAGTACGCCGCGCTCGTCGCGCGGTCCACCGGCACGACCTGCCCGGCGACCACCACCTGCCGCTGCATGGGAAACCACGGAAAGACCAGGCTGGCGTACGGGTTGTCGGCCGCCTCGACACCCTTGCGGGACAGGTGGTTGGTGAAGAAGACAAAGCCGTCGGGGTCGTACCCCTTGAGCAGCACGGTCCGGCCGCTCGGCCGGCCGGCCGCGTCCGCGGTGCCCACCACCATCGCGTTCACCTCGGGCAGCCCGAAGGCCACCGCGTCGGCGAACCAGCTGTCGAACTGGGTGTGCCAGTCGGGGGCCAGGTCAGCCTCGGTCAGGCCCAGGTCCGCGGCGTACTCGTTACGCATCGCGGCCGGGGCAGGTGTGTCGCCCGTCACGTACCCACTCCTTCTCGGCAGGTCCGCCGGCGCCCTCCCGCGCTGGCCAGACCGCGCTGCCCAGTCTCACCGAGTCCGGCGGAGAATGCGCGTTTGGGGGTGTCGCGTGCAGCACAGTCTGGGTGGCTCGCGTATCCGGTTACCCAGCAGGCAAGATGTTCCGAACACATCCCTGAGGGTCGCCTGAGGCGCTCGGCCGACCGGGCCGGATGAGCCGACCGGGCGCACCGACCAGATCCAGGAGAGCGACATGGCCGATTTCAAACCCGGGCTGGAGGGCGTCGTCGCCTTCGAGACCGAGATCGCCGAACCTGACCGCGAGGGTGGCGCGCTGCGCTACCGCGGGGTCGACATCGAGGATCTGATCGGTCAGGTGTCATTCGGCAACGTCTGGGCGCTGCTTGTCGACGGCCGGTTCGGGCCGGGTCTGCCGCCGGCGGAGCCGTTCCCGGTGCCTGTGCACTCCGGTGACATCCGGGTCGACGTGCAGTCCGCGGTCGCCATGCTCGCCCCGTACTGGGGGCTCAGCCAACTGCTCGACATCTCCGACGAGCAGGCCCGCGAGGACCTCGCCCGGGTTTCGGTGACCGCGCTCTCCTTCGTCGCCCAGTCGGCCCGGGGCCTCGGCCTGCCGGCGGTGCCGCAGAAGGAGATCGACAAGGCGCAGACCATCGTCGAGCGGTTCATGAAGCGGTGGCGCGGCGAGCCCGACCCCCGGCATGTCAAGGCCGTCGACGCGTACTTCATCTCGGCCGCTGAGCACGGCCTGAACGCCTCCACCTTCACCGCCCGCATCGTGGCCTCCACCGGCGCGGACGCGGCGGCCTGCATCTCGTCGGGCATCGGCGCCCTCTCCGGCCCGCTGCACGGTGGCGCGCCGTCCCGGGTGCTCAGCATGCTCGAGGCGGTGGAGCGCAGCGGCGACGCGGAGGGCTACGTCAAGGGCGTACTCGATCGCGGCGAGCGGCTGATGGGCTTCGGCCACCGCGTCTACCGGGCCGAGGACCCGCGCGCCCGGGTGCTCCGACGCACGGCAAAGGAACTGGGCGCGCCGCGCTTCGAGATCGCCGAGGCACTGGAGAAGGCGGCCCTCGCCGAGTTGCAGGCCCGCCGCCCGGACCGGGTGCTGGCCACCAACGTCGAGTTCTGGTCGGCAGTGGTGCTTGACTTCGCCGAGGTGCCGGCGCACATGTTCACCTCGATGTTCACCTGCGCCCGGATGGGCGGCTGGAGCGCGCACATCCTGGAGCAGAAGCGCCTCCAGCGGCTGGTCCGCCCGTCCGCCCGCTACGTCGGCCCGGAGTCCCGCAAGCCGTCCGGCGTCGAGGGCTGGGCCGCCATCCCACACGGCGTCTGATCTGAACGGAAGGGGCCCCTCGTCGACGCACCTGGCGTCGACGAGGGGCCCCTTCCGTTCGCCCTGAGTGTGGTGAAGGCCTCAGAGCTGCCCGCAGGGGCCCGGCTTCCACCGATGGGTCCGAGTGCGAGGATGAGGGCCGGCAGTGTCGCCGGGCCCGCCCTCGCCTTTGCGGAAGGATCTTCAAGACCGTGGCTGACGCACCGATCATCCGGATTCCCGATGACCTCAAGCCCGCCGACGGACGCTTCGGCTGCGGCCCGTCCAAGGTCCGCCCCGCGGCGGTGTCCGCACTTGCCGAGGTCGCCACCAGCTACCTGGGCACCTCACACCGGCAGAAGACGGTTCGCGACCAGGTGGCCCGGCTGCGTTCCGGCATCGCCGAGTTCTTCTCGCTGCCCGAGGGTTACGAGGTCGTGATCGGCAACGGCGGCACCACCGCCTTCTGGGAGGTCGCCACCTTCGGGCTGGTCCGCGACCGGGCCCAGTTCGCCAGCTTCGGCGAGTTCGGCGCCAAGTTCGCCAAGTCGGTGAAGGACGCGCCGTTCCTGGGCGAGCCGACCGTCCGCAAGGCCGACGCGGGCAGCGCCCCGACGCTGGTCGCCGAGTCCGGCGTGGACGCGTACGCGACTCCGCAGAACGAGACGTCGACCGGCGTGGCCGTCCCGATCAGCCGGGTGGCCGGGGCCGACGAGGGCGCACTGCTGCTCGTCGACGCCACGTCCGGCGCGGGTGGCCTGGAGGTGAACGTCGGCGAGACCGATGTCTACTACTTCGCGCCGCAGAAGTGCTTCGGCTCCGACGGTGGCCTCTGGCTGGCCCTGATGTCACCGGCCGCGCTTGATCGCGCCGCCGAGATCAAGGCCTCCGGGCGTTACATCCCCGCCTTCCTCGACCTGGTCACCGCGATCGACAACTCGCGGCTGGAGCAGACCTACAACACCCCGGCGCTGGCCACCATCTTCCTGGCCGCCGAGCAGACCGACTGGATGAACGCGCAGGGTGGCCTGTCCTGGGCGGCCAAGCGCACCGCCGAGAGCGCCGCCACGGTGTACGGCTGGGCGGAGCGGTCCAGCGTGGCCACCCCGTTCGTGACCGACCCGGCGCTGCGCTCCAACGTGGTCGCCACAATCGACTTCGCCGACGGGGTGGACGCCACCGCCATCGCGAAGGCGCTGCGGGCCAACGGCATCGTGGACACCGAGCCGTACCGCAAGCTCGGTCGCAACCAGCTGCGGGTGGCGCTGTTCCCGGCCGTCGAGCCGACCGATGTCGAGGCGTTGACCGCGTCCATCGACTACGTCATCGAGCGACTCTGACCTTCGTCACGGTCGGTGTTCGTGGAGGCCTCCACGGACACCGACCGTGATCATCGTTGCAGCTCAGTCGCGACATGCGGGGTGTCGCTTCCCCCACCCCGAGACAGATGCGCGTACGGTGGTCCGAGACGCCTGGGTGGCCGACTCGTGGCGTGCGGCCAGCGAAGCGGGACGGAGGCAACGCTATGCGCCCAGTACGCTTCGTCGCCCTCTCCGAGGACGGCCATGCCCTGGTTCTCGCCGACGAGGTCGGGCGGTTGCTCGCCCTGCCGATCGACGACCGGATCTCGGGTGCGCTGCACGCCGAGCCCGGCGCGCCGCCGCTGCCGGCGGCACCGACCGCCGCCGATCCGATTCCCTCACTGTCCCCCCGGGACATTCAGGCCCGCATCCGCTCGGGTGAGTCCGCCGAGGATGTCGCCCGGATCGCCGGCGTGCCCGTCGACCGTGTGCTGCGCTATGCCGGCCCGGTGCTCCAGGAGCGGGCGATGCTCGCCCAGCACGCCCGCCGCACCCGGCTCAAGGGCGCGGAGAAGCCGACCCCGTTGGCCGAGGTGGTCAACGGTCGGTTGAGCCAGCACGGCATCGACACCGAGAAGATCTCCTGGGACGCGTACCGGCGGGACGACGGCACCTGGCGGATCATCGCGACCTGGCCGTCCGGCAAGGCCACCGCGCAGGCCATCTGGGATCTCGACAAAACCCGGCAGTCGGTTGCACCGCACGACGACATGGCGCAATATCTGTGCGCCGAGCGGCCCACGCCGATTCTCGGCCAGGAGCCGGCGCCGGAGCGGGGCGGGCACGGCCTGCCCGGTCCCTCGCGTGGCGAGCCGAGCCGTGGTGGGCACGGCTTGCCGGCGGCGTCCGAGCACCCGCGCCCTGGCCGGGACCCGATCCGGGCCGGCCGGGACGCGCTGCTCGCCTCCCTGGACCGCCCGCTCGGTGCTTCGTCTGGCCGTGGCCTCGAACCGCGTACCCCGGCTGCTCTCGCCGGCTCGGACGCGCCTCGGCAGCGGCCGGTCGGCGGAGGTGCCGCCGCGCTGCTCGGCGGTGGCCAGGGGTCGGCGTTCGACGACGACTCGGACGCGCCCAAGGAGGTGCCGGCCGTGCCGTCGCTGGCGGTGCTGCGGCCCCGCCGCACCGGCGCTGCGGCAGCCGCCGGTGGTGAGTCCACCGACGCCAACGGCAAGCCGCGCAAGCGCCTGCCGAGCTGGGACGACGTGCTCTTCGGCAGCGGGCCGGCCGCGCGCGAGTCGTCCTGACGCTAAGCGTCGACGGGTGGCGAACGGCCACCCGTCGACGCAGGGCACGCGGTGTCGGGTCACCTCACCTGCCACCCATTCACACCGCAAGCAGGCTGCCGAGGCGGTAACGCAGCGCTCGCGCCTGGCCGACGGACAACAACACCCGCTTAGCCGTCGTCCGGTCAGTAACGGACAACGCCACGATCGTTTCGGCCGTCGGAGCGAGTGTCTGTACCAGCCACACTGCGACGATCGACGGTTGCTGCCGATCGTCGTCGAGCGCGGCGACCTGTGACCAGTGTTCGCCGCGCCGGCCGCATCCGTTCCGATCACACCACCGGGGATGACCGCTGTCGTTCGCCAGGGCACCCGTGGGGTAGGCGTGCACGTATCCGCATGGCCGTTGCAGGTCGGTGCTCATCGGACCCGCCGCGGAGGTAAATCCAGCCGCAGCGATGGCAACGGCGGCCGCATCCGGGTGCGCGGGGCAGACGTAGACCGCGCCGTCCAGGGATCCAGCGCCCGATTTCTCGATGGCGCTGTACACCTCGATTCGGATGGTTGCTGGTGCTCCGCAGTCGGCCAACTGAAAGGGTAGATCGTCCACAGATTGCACCTCCGATGTGCGATCACGTCCGCGAGAGGCGTCCGCCCGACGATGAATGTCGCCAAATACGCACAATACTGCAGTTGGCCAATCAGCGATAGATGCAAGTTGGCCTAGCTGCTGCCCCGATTGCTTTGGCCTACAGAGGTTCCAGGAAAGATGGCCAAGTGGATCTCGAACGGGCTATGCGCGCACTGAGGGCCGCCGAAGAGGCGCTACCCCAGGCGGAAGATCAGGCCGCACGTGCCGCCCGGCAGATCAAGGCCGAAGCTCGGACTCGGGTCGAGCAGGCCCGCACTGAGCTGCACCGTGCCATGGCGGCGGAGTACCGGGCCGGTGTCCGCCAGGTGGAACTGGTCAAGCGGACCGGCTACAGCCGCGAACGGGTCCGCCAGATCCTGCGGGCCGCCGGCATTGAGGCGGACTAGCGGGACCCTTACAGGACGAACGCCCAGCCCGAATCCCGCCCTTCGACGGCGACACGGACTGGGCGTACCCAGGAGATGCTGGCCTCGCCCACTACAGCAGGCCATCTCGCGGGGTTTCCGCCGCCCGGTCGAGAGCGGCAACCGCACGTACGGCCTCAGCGACGGCGGAGAAGTCCTTCTTGAGGATCGCGCCGTGGTTGCTGGCGACCTTCGCGGCGATCTCGATGTGCGGGTTGCGGACGGTCACCGCGTCGAGGCTGGTACGGATCTTCTCCTGCTCGTCACCGCGACTGCCGAGGGACGTGCCGGAGGCGACGACGTAGCGCACCGGCACGCTGATGTTGTCGAGCACGGGGCCCAGTTCGCGCTCACGGGAGAGTCTGCCCAGCTCGATGTTGCTCTCCGCCATCTGCGCGGCATTCATTCGCGGGGTCAGACCGGTCGGGCGCAGCAGCGGCATGAACACGTTCATCCGGCGGAACAGCTTCCGGATCCGCTGTTCCATGGCCTCGTCGAGCCAGTCGTGGGGAAACGCGCCGTCGACCAGGACAGCGCCGAGAGCGCGGTCCGGGTTGCGGTTGGCCCAGTGCGCCCCGACGACGGCCCCGTACGACCAGCCGACCACAAGCGCGCGGTCCACCTTCCGGGCGGCGAGGACGGCATCGACGTCGCGGACGGCCGCCTCGAAGGAGTAGTCCGCCGAGCGCTTCGACTTCCGGCCGCGGGCCCGCTCGTCGTAGGTGATGTGCCGCCAACCGGTGCCCAGTTCGGCGATGACTCGACGCCAGTATCCCTGGGTGGCGAACTGGCCGTTGAGGTAGAGCACTGGGACACCGGGGCCGCCGGTGTCGGTGACGGCCAGGGCGGTGTCGTCGATCGGCACCATGCCGGTCCACGTCGAGCGGGTCGCGGAAGCGTTGTTCATCGTCATGTCCGCACTCCTTGTCGCGTCGGGGGTCGGGTCGGGATCAGAGGCTGCGGGCGGTGATGTCGCCGTGGGAGGTGGTGGCGCGGATGTCGAGTGCGACGGTGCCGTCGTTGCGCAGGGCGTTGCTCACCCGGCCGTGCCCGGTGCCGGCGTCCAGGGCGGCGGAGACGCCAGCGGCGGCGGCGACCGAGATGTCGCCGGACTGAGTCGTCAGCACCACGGTGCCGCGCCCGGCTTCGGCGATCCGGATGTCGCCGCGGAGGGTGTTGATCTCCGCAGCGCCGGTGAGCCGGCCGACCTGGACGTCGCCGTCGATCGCGGTGAGACGGACGCTCGCGGCCTCGTCGATCTTGATCTCGCGGTACGCGCCGTCGAAGGTGATGTCGCCGAGGCGTCCCACTCCCCGCAGCTCGGCGCTGGCGGCCTTGGCGTCGATGCGGGAGTCGGCGGGCAGTTGGACCGTCACCTGCACGGACCCGGAGGGGCCGACGAGCGCGTTGCCGGGGGTGGCGGCCGTGATCCGCAGGACGCCGTCGGCGTACGCGACGATTGTCTGCTCGGCGGCCCTGGTGTCGCGGCGCTTGGCCGGATCGGTCGGCAGCACCTCGACAGTGGTGTCGGCGCGGTCCGCGGCGATGAGCTGGATGCGCCCGGCGGGGATGTTCAGGATGGCGGTGATCGGGGCGGGGGTGGCGTACGAGTTCATCGTGCTCTCCAGTGCTCGCGCGGCGTTTCTGATATCGGAAACGCTACGTTGCTTTCAATCCGTCGGCAACGCTCATATTGCATTAGCATGCTGTTTTGGCAGCTAAGAGCCACGACATTGTTGCAACGATAGGTCAAGTAACGCAACGGCCCGACAAGCAGTCTGTTGCAATGAGTGAGAAGTGAACGCTATGGTGAGCGGGCCACGAGGGCGCCATGAAGAATCACCAGGGAGATCAGATGCCCGGAGGCCGACTCACCCAGCAGGAACGCCACCAGATCGCGCTGGGGCTTGCCGACAGCCTCTCCTACGCCGAGATCGCCCGGCGTCTCGACCGACCCACCTCGACGATCACCCGCGAGGTGATGCGCAACGGCGGCCCCCTTGCCTACCGCGCCGACCTGGCCCACCGCGCCACCGAACGCCGCGCCCACCGGCGCCGGCCCGACTCCTCCGCTCCGACCGGGTCCGTCGTCCAGCAGCACGGGGGCGACGCCGAGGCTGTGGCCGAATACGAGGAGGCGTTCACCACCGTCCTCATGGGGTCGGGGCTGAGCAAGATGGCGGCCCGCGTGTTGACCCGCCTGTTCACCACCGACGCGGGCAGCCTCACCGCGTCCGAGCTCGCCAAGCGCCTCCAGGTCAGCCCGGCGTCCATCTCCAAGGCGATCACCTTCCTGGAGAGCCAGAGCCTGGTGCGGCGCGAACGTGACGAACGCCGCCGCGACCGCTACGTCGTCGACAACGAGCTCTTCTACCAGGCCACGATCGCCGGCGCCCGAGCCAACGACCAGCTCGTCGCCGTCGCACGGCAGGGTGTCGCCCTGCTCGGCCCACACACGCCGGCCGCCGCCCGCCTGGAGAACATCGCCCGGTTCCTCGACTTCATCAGCGAGAGCATCATCCGCGCCGCCGAACAGGCCCGCGAAGTCCTCCACATCAGACCCGGTACGGCGGCCGACCAACCGACTTCGGACCAGGGCCAGGCTCCCGTGCCGGCTGTCGCGCCGACGGCACCGGGTCAGCACGACCAGGCGGAGAGCCGTTCGTAGCGCGAGCCGAATCCATCGGGTCGCCGGGCCAGGGTCAGGGTGGGGCGGAACCGCGACCGTCGCTCAGCGGTGCCGTTGCCGGTGCCCGGCCCGGGCCGCGGGCAGGGCCAGCCCGGCGGCGTGCAGCACGCCCTCCACCCGGACCCGCTCGATCTCCTGGTCGACGCCCGTCAACTCGGCGAGGTGTTCGGTGATGCCGAGGGCGCGACAGGCCAGCCGGAGCCGGTCGTCGTACGCCTGTAGGAGCGCGCCGTGCCACACCATCGACCGACCGCTGCCACCGAGCCGCTGACCGCCGAGGCGGCGCAGGTCGGCGGCGAGCTGCTGCAGGGGTCGCCGGTCGGCCCTGTCGAACTCGGTGAGGTCGATGTCGCGGGTCAGCGCGTCGGCCTCGACGGCCCGGTCCAGGCGGGCGATGGTGCGCCGCTCCCGGCGGCGCTCCCGCCACTCGGACCAGCCGCAGACGACCCGGTCGAGGATCTCGTCGTAGCAGAAGAGCAGGGCGAAGGCAGCCGGCAGACTGGCGACGGCAAGAAACGCCAAGGCCAGCATCAGCGCGCGTCCGACTCCCACACATCGACGCTAAGTCCCGTCGTGCCGACTCGCCAGCGGTTTGGCCGCATCCGCAGCATCCGCTCAACCAGGCGCGACCCCAGCGGCGGTAAACCTCAGCAGTCGGTGGAGGTCACGTAGAAGCGGGGCATCGGGAGCACCCGGAAGCGCAGCCGGGCGCCGGAGCGGCGCAGTTGCCAGGTGAGGGCGATCAGCGCGGCGGCCAGCGAGATCAACGCGCCCATCCAGATGCTGGCACCGGCCCCGAAGTGCTCCGCGACCCAGCCGACCAGCGGCGCGCCGACCGGATTGGTGCCCAGGAAGACAAGCACCCACAGGGACATCACCCGACCCCGGAAGGCCGCGTCCACCCCCAACTGAACCCGCTGGTTGGCCGCCTGGGCGAAGAAGACCATGAAGAAGCCGGTCGGCACCAGCAGCACCACCACCAGCCAGTACGCCGACGCGAGGCCGACCAGGGTGCCGAAGCTGGCACAGGCGATCGCGGCGCCGAGCACCAACCAGACCGACGGGCGACTGCGCCGGCCGGTGCCACTGAGCGCACCGCCGAGCGCGCCGACGGCCAGAGCCGTGCTGAACAGGCCAAAGGAGGCGGCCCCGGTGTTGAAGACCGTCTTCGCCAGTGCGGCCAGGGTGAGCTGGAAGTTGAAGAGCGACATGCCGATCACCGACATGACCGCCATCGGCAGCAGCAGGTCGGGCCGGCGCCACACGTACCGCAGCCCGTCGATGACCCGGGCGGACGCCCGCTCGTCGCGCGGCAACAGGGCGTCACGGTGCAGGTCGGCGGTGCGCATCCGGACGACGTTCACCAGGGGCGCGATGGAGCTGACGGCAGTGAAGAGGAAGACCGGGCCGACGTCGAACGCGGCGATGGCCAACCCGGCGACGGCCGGGCCGACGATCCGGGCGGAGTTGAACACTGCGGCGTTCAGTGACAGCGCGTTGGGCAGCAGGGGCGTGCCGACGAGTTCGGAGACGAACGCCTGGCGGACCGGGGTCTCGACGGCGTTGGCCGTGCCGAGCAGCGCCGCGAAGGCGAAGACGTGCCAGAGCTGCACCAGGTCGGTGAGGACCAGCAGGGACATGCCCAGCGCCAGCAGGCTCCAGAAGGCGTTGGCGACGAAGAGCAGCACCCGCTTGTCGTACCGGTCGGCCAGCCGGCCGGAGAGCAGGGTGAGCAGCAGCACCGGGGTGAACTGGCAGGCGGTGACCACGCCGAGCGCGGTGGCCGAGTTGTTGGAGAGGTCGAGGACGAGCCAGTCCTGGGCGATGAACATCATCCAGACGCCGACCAACTTGATCAGCTGCCCGGATGCGAAAAGGCGGTAGTTGCGAACCTGTAGGGACTGGAACATCGTGCTCAGCTTGGCCTGCACTCTTGGTGCGCCTCCTCGGACGTACGCGTCATCGACAGGTGACGGCACGGCCCGGTGGGGTGGTGCGGCTCAGGCGCGAGCGAGCTGCTGAAGAATCTCGGCGGCCCGCTGCAGGGTCTCCCGTTCGTCCTCGTCGAGTGCGGCCAGCCGGTGGGCCAGCCACTCGTCGCGGGCCCGCTCGAACTGGTCGAGCACGGCCTGCGCTCCCTCGGTCGCCGCGAGGATGACCTGCCGGCCGTCGGTCGGATGGGGTGTCCGCTGCACGAGGCCGCGGTCCTCCAACTTCCCAACGATCTTGGTCATCGTCGGTGGCTGCACCCGCTCGACGTCGGCCAACTCCCGGGGGGTCATCGCACCCGCCAGCCGCAGGCTGGTGAGCGCGGAGACCTGGGTGACCGTGAGGTCGCCGACCGGTCGGGCCTGGCGGACCCGCCGGTTGAGTCGAGTTATCGCATCACGCAACTGGGGGGCCAGCTGCGCCGGTGGCACGCGTTTCGCCGTCACCGTCCGCTCCGTCACAGTAGTTAGCTTAACTAATGAGCATGGCTAACGACATCGGTTATGACCAGGCTCACGAGGACGTTAATGCTGATCCGGGCGGGAAATCCTGTTTCATCTCCCGCCCGGACACGCGTCAGAGCACCAGCGACTCGATGGGCCCACGCAGGAAGTACAGCACGAACAGCGCGGCCACCCCATACAGCAGCGGGTGGACCTCCCGGGCCTTACCGCGCGCCACCTTGAGCACCACGAAGGTGATCAGGCCGGCACCGATCCCGTTGGAGATGGAGTAGGTGAACGGCATCAGCACGATGGTGAGGAACGCCGGGATGGCGATCTCGTAGTCCGACCAGTCGATCGTCCGGACCGCTGTCATCATCAGGAAACCGACCACGACCAGGGCCGTCGAGGCCGCCTCGAACGGCACGATCACCACCAGCGGCGCCAGGAACATCGCCAACAGGAACAGCACGCCGGTGACCAGGCTGGCCACACCGGTCCGGGCGCCCTCACCGACACCTGCGGCACTCTCGATGTACGACGTGTTGCTGGAGGTGCTGGCCACACCGCCGGCCGCCGCGGCGACCGAGTCGACGAACAGGATCTCCTTGGTCCGCGGCGGAGTGCCCTGCTCGTCGAGCAGGCCGCCCTCCTGGCCCACCGCCACCATCGTGCCCATGGTGTCGAAGAAGTCGGTGATCAGCAGCGTGAAGACGAACATCAGCACGACCACCCAGCCGGCCCGCCCCCACGAGTCCAGCACGTTGAACTTGCCGAGCAGCGACAGGTCCGGCAGGTCGACGATCGTCTTCGGCAACTCCGGCACGTTCAGCGCCCAGCCCTTCGGGTTGGGCTTCCCGTCGACGAACGACGGGCCGATGTTGCCGACCGCCTCCACGATCACCGCGAGCACCGTGGAGGTGAGGATGCCGATCAGGATCGCGCCCTTCACCCGGCGCACCACGAGCACCAGGGTGATCAGCAGACCCACCACGAAGACCAGCAGCGGCCAGCTCACCAGCTTGCCGCCGATGCCCAGGCCGACCGGGACTGTGGTGTTTGCGGCGTCCGGGAGCCGTCGGACGAAGCCGGCGTCCACCAGACCGATGATGGTCAGGAACAGACCGATACCGACCCCGATCGCGGTCTTCAGCTGGGTCGGCACCGACCGGAACACAGCGGTCCGCAGACCGGTCAGCACCAACACCGCGATGATCACACCTTCGATCACCACCAGGCCCATCGCGTCGGCCCAGGTCATCTCGGGCGCGATCTCGTACGCGACGAGCGCGTTGACGCCCAGCCCGGCGGCGAGCGCCAGCGGGAATCGGCCGACCACGCCCATCAGGATGGTCATCAGGCCGGCGACCAGCGCGGTCGCGGCAGCCAGCGCGGGAATCGGCAGGGTCTTGCCGTCACCGTCGACGGCACCACCCAGGATCAGTGGGTTGAGCACCACGATGTACGCCATCGTGAAGAAGGTCGCCAGGCCGCCGCGTACCTCACGGCTCATCGTCGAGCCACGGGCGGAGATCTCAAAGAACCGGTCGAAGCCGTTACGTGGGTGAGCGGGGTCGGGAGGTGTGCCGTTGTCGGGCGGCAATACTGCCATCAGGTCCTCGCAGGTGATCTTCCGGTTGACGCGCGCATCGTCCCAGATCACGAACGGGCAGGGGAAGTGGATCGCGTACGCTTGCCGGATGCCGAACGAGCAGCCACCGCGGCCCGCACCACTGGACCCGCCGATGGTGCCGTTCGCCCTCGCCGGTCTGATCGCGTGGGCGCTGGCCGGGCTGATCCTGCTGATCTTCTTCCGCGGCTGGCTGACCGACCACGGTCACCAGAACTGGCTCTGGACCTGCCTCGCCGGCTTCCTGTGGGGCTTCCCGGGACTCGCCGTGATGATGCGGCACGACGCCAACCGTCGCCGCCGCCGCGCGAGCTGACTTGCCCACCGCCCCCGGAGCACCCCGGCGCGAACGGTCAGGAGTGCCCGTACGGCTCCGCCGGCTCGGCCGCCTCCACCGAACCCAGGGCGCGACTCACCGACATGGCCTCCACCGCGCTGTCGTCGTACACGGTCGGTAGCTCTTCGACGGCGGTCTCGGCCGCCTCGATAAGCGTCTCGGAGTGCGCGCCGCAACCGTGGTCGGCACTCACCACCCGGCCGTCGTCAGGTGCGTAGAAGTTGCCACAGGCCCCGAACGCCTGCCGCATCGCACCCGCAAGCGGCAGGTAGAAGCCGCAGGTGCCGCACCGGGCAGCGGCCGGCGCGGCGGTGGAGATGGGCGCGGCGGGGCCGTGGTCGCCGTCGTACCAGCGCTGCGCCGCGTCGGCGCGGCCCTCTCGGGAGAGCACGCGCGCCCGCCCGAGGCCCAACTCCCACGCCGCCTCCTCGACCGCCGGGTCGTCGGAGAGCAGGTAACCGGGGACCAGGCGATCGTCGTCCGGGGCCGTGGGCAGCAGGTCACCCGGACCCAGATCGCCCGGCTTGAGCCGCTCCTGCCAGGGCAGCCAACCGGGCGCGAGCAGCGCGTCCGGGCCGGGCAGCAACACCGTCTCGCAGATTGTCACCGTCTTGCTGCGCGACACCCGGGTGACGGTGACCGCCCACCGCCAACCGCGGTAGCCAGCGAGGAGGCATTCGAAGTAGTGGGTGACAAGCCGTTCACCCTCGGCCACGACCTGCAGGTGGTCGCCGACATCGTCGGCGTCGACCTCGGTGATGCCAGCGCGGGCCACCTCGACGGCGGCGGCGCAGACCTGGTCGAGACGGGCGGCACGGGTGGAGACAGGCCTGGTCACCTAACCATTGTTCCCCATGCGCCCCGCAGGGGTGACAGTGACTCCCGGGGAACCTTTCCCCGCAGTGGTGCGGCGTACCCGGATCAGATGGGCGAGGATGGTGCACATGCCGTCGTACTCCCGCTCCGGGCGATCCGTCCTCGGGCGCACTGTCGGCACCGGCATCCGCGCCGTTCGCCTGCTGCTGCGTGGTTCGCTGGGCAGCGGCCGTTGGGTGACCCGGCGGGCCGGTCGGGCCCGGGCCCGGGGGGCCGGTGGCGAGGTCGGCATGGTTCGCCTGTTCGACCTGCACGCGGTCTCCTGCGCCGGTGACACGCTTATCGCCATCGGCCTGGCCGGGACGATCTTCTTCAACGTCCCGCTGGGCGAGGCCCGCAGCAAGGTCGCGCTCTACCTGCTGGTGACCATGGTGCCGTTCGCCATGCTCGCCCCCGTGGTGGGCCCACTGTTGGACCACTTCCGGCACGGTCGGCGCTACGCCCTGGCCGCCACCATGCTCGGCCGCGCGTTCCTGGCCTGGTTGATCTCCGACTACATCCACGGCTTCGGGCTCTATCCGGCCGCGTTCGGGGTGCTCGCGCTGTCCCGGGCGTACGGTGTGGCCCGGTCCGCGGCGGTGCCCCGGTTGTTGCCGGAAGGGCTCGGCCTCTCCCAGGTGGGTGCCCGAGCCAGCGTCTACGGCACGGTGGCGGGTGCGCTCGTGGCACCGATCGGGTTGGCCGCGTTCTGGTTCGGCCCGCAGTGGCCGCTACGCGTCGCGTCGGTGATCTTCCTGATCGGCATGGTGATCTCGCTCCGGTTGCCGCCGAAGGCCGACTCGGAGCCGCCGGAGCGGGTCCCCCGGCCGCTGCGCGCGCTGGGCCGGCACCGCGGCGACCGGCCACTGGGTCGAGGGCGGCCCGCCGGCCGACTGGTGATCGCCACCCTGATCGGTGCCGCGACGCTCCGTGCGGTCTACGGCTTCCTACTGCTCTTCCTCGCCTTCGCGATCAAGAAGGGCGACCTGACCACCGTGGCGTTCGGCCGGGAGTTGGGCGCCGAGTGGGCGTTGGGGCTGGTCGGCGGGGCGCTAGCGGTCGGCACCTTCCTGGCCACCGCCGTCGGCACCCGACTGCGCATCCACCGACCGACCGCCATCCAGTCGAGCAGCATGATCATTGTGGCCGGGGTGGGGGTGCTCACCGTCATCCAGTTCTCGCTGGTGATGGTCGCCCTGCTCTGCCTGGTCGCGGCGCTGGTCAGCGGGATTTCGAAGCTGGCCGTGGATGCCTCGATCCAGGAGCGCATCCCGGAACGGCTGCGCGCGAGCTCGTTCGCCCACTCCGAGACGGTGCTGATGCTCGCCTTCGTCGCCGGCGGCGGGCTCGGCCTGGTGCCGTTCGACGGTCGGGTGGGCATCGCGGTGGCCGCCGGCGTGGGCATCCTGGCCGCGATCCGGGGTGCGCTGATCGCCTCCCGGCTGCGCGGCGAGAAATTGGCCGGGCGCCCGCTCGGCGACGACGAGCTGATCGAGGAAGAGCCGGCGGAGGAGCCCGGGGACGCCGCGCCCACCTCGCCGGCCCCGGCGCAGGCCAGCTCGCCGCAGTACGACGACCCGAGCCTGGCCCCGCCGGGCTACCACATCTACCGCCCGTCCTCGGCCGTCGGCGGCCCGGGTGGCGGGGCGGACGACGAGACCCGCCGCGAATCCCCCGGCTCGGTCTCGTGACCGGTCTGCTGGTGGTGACGGCGGTTCCCGCCGAGGCGGACGCGGTCCGCGCCGGTCTGACCGACCACACAGTGACCGTCGCCCCGGTCGGTGTGGGCCCGGCCGTCGCCGCTGCCGCCACCGCGCGCCTGCTGGTGCTTGCCGAAGCAGCCGGACAGCCGTACCGCGCGGTGGTCAGCGCCGGCGTGGCCGGCGGCTTCAGCGGGCGGGCCGAGGTCGGCGACACAGTGCTCGGCACCGCCAGCATCGCCGCCGATCTGGGCGCCGAGTCACCGGACGGGTTCATCCCGATCGACGAGTTGGGCATGCCGCCGGCGATGCTGGGCGTCGGTGGCGCGGTGTCGACCGACCCGGGCCTGCTGGCGGCACTGCGGGCTGCCCTCCCGGCGGCGACGACCGGCCCGGTGCTCACCGTCAGCACGGTCACCGGCACCGAAGCCGGCACGCGGGAGCTGCGCCGACGACATCCGGAGGCGGTCGCCGAGGCCATGGAGGGGTACGGGGTGGCGGTCGCCGCCGCCCAGGCCAAGGTGCCCTTCGCCGAGCTGCGGACCATCTCCAACCCGATCGGCCCGCGCGACCGCGACGCCTGGCGGCTGCGCGAAGCTCTCGCCGCCCTGACCGTCGCGGCGCCCGCGCTGCGCTGAGCGGGGTTCAGCTGTAGCTCTGCCGTCCGGCGCGTCCCAGCCGAAGCGCGGCGGGCCGGCGGGCCTCGATCTCGAAGCCGCAGGCCAGCAGCAGGTCGATGCCGCCGCCCTCGGCAAGCGCGGCAGCGTCGTCGACTCCCGCCGCACGCATCTCGGTGAGCAGAGCCGTGACCAGCCGACGTCCGAGCCCCAGCCGCCGGTACCGGGCGTCGACGAGCACGCCGTCGAGCACCATCTCCCGCTCCGCCATACCGGGATGCCACTCCCCCTGCTCGAGGAACGGACTCCGCTCATGTGCCCGCAGTTCCCCGATCACCTGCCCGTCGGGCAGCTCGGCGGTGTACCGCCAACTTGTGGCCGGTAGATCGCCGACGACCCGGCGAACCTGGACCGTCCGACGGACCTCCGCGCCCCACCGCCGGTTGTCGCGGTAGCGCCGGTTCAGCTCGTACGCGGCCGGTGGCAGCGGCAAGGGATATCGCTCGGGCGGCAACCTGTACCACTCCGCCCACCAGGCACCCGGCCAGTCCCGAGGCTCGTGGACCGGCCACACGTCAAGGTGAGCCGGGTACCGCCGCCCAGCATCGTCCCGCATGTCATCGTGCGGAACCGTCGTCGGCGCGACGATGGCGAGGGCCGCCGACGGCACCCCGACGGCCAACTCCCCACCCGCAGCCCGGACGAGACGCTCCACCGTCCGGAACCGGGGATTGACAGCGCGCCCCGACTCGATCCGCGCCAGCGTCGGCTGCGGCACTCCCGACCTCTCGGCCAGCTCCCGCTGACTGAGATCGGCGCGCCGGCGCAGAGCTCGCAGAGCCCGGCCAAGATCAGTTTCGCCGCCTTCTTCCGGACGGTCGGTCGCCTCGGTCACGCGTCGATGGTCCCGGGCGGTGAACCGGCTATCAACAGCCCGGCCAGAGCTGTGGATAACCCTGTGGAAAAGGCCGTGGGTCGGTGGATGGTCACTTCGCGGGCCCTTTGGAGCTGAATCGTTTGAGGCATCACCGCCCGCCGACTCGCATGGCCCGGATGGCGCAGCCTGGCGCAGGGCAGCTCGCCCCGGCCCGGCTCATCCCGTCCCGGCGCGGCTCATCCCGGCGCGGCTCGGCTCATCCCGGCACGGCTCGGCGCGGCTCGGGACGGGGCGGGGCGGGGCGGCTCAGGGCAGGGCGGCTCGGGGCAGGGCAGCACGGCGCTGCGGCGCGGGCGGCACAGGGCGATTCGTTTACGACATCAGCTCCAAAGGGAGCCTGCAGCAGGTGCGCGACCGGCCCGCCAGGCCGTCACGGATCACAGTGGGCGGGGGTGGGCACGGGCCCCGACGCGGGGGCAGGGCTAACGTGAGGGACGTGGCGCTCTCTCTGGCGATCTCGCCCTGCCCCAACGACACGTTCGTCTTCCACGCCCTGGTGCACGGGCGGGTGCCCGGCGCGCCGCCGGTCGAGGTGACGTACGCCGACGTGGACGTTACCAACACGGCGGCCGAGCAGGGCGCGTTCGACCTGGTCAAGGTGAGTTTCGCGGCGCTGCCGTGGCTGCTCGACGACTACCACCTGCTGCCCTGCGGCGGCGCGCTCGGTCGTGGCTGCGGCCCACTGGTGCTCACCCGCAGCGATCGTGACGGCGGGCCGGACCGCACCGACCTGACCGGGGCCACGGTGGCGGTGCCGGGCGACCGGACCACCGCGTACCTGCTGTTCCGACTCTGGTCGGCCGGACGACCGCCGGCCCGGATCGAAGTGGTCCCGTTCCACGAGATCATGCCGGGCGTAGCGGCCGGCCGCTACGACGCCGGGTTGGTCATCCACGAGGCACGGTTCACCTACCACCGGCACGGCCTGACCGCCCTTGTCGACCTCGGCGAGTGGTGGGAGGCCGACACCGGGCTGCCCATTCCCCTCGGCGCGATTCTGGCCCGACGCGGCGCTGTGGATCCGGAGGCCGCGGCCGGCTGGGTCCGCGAGTCGGTCCGGCAGGCCTGGGCGGACCCGGCCGCCAGCCGGGAGTACGTGCTGGCCCACGCCCAGGAGATGGAGCTCGACGTGGTGGACCGGCACATCGGCCTCTACGTCAACGAGTTCACCGCAGACCTGGGCGAGGCCGGATTCGCCGCGGTGGCGGCACTGCTCGATCGAGCCGCCACCGCCGGCCTGGTGCCTCAGACCTCCAGCTCGCGGGCAACCGCGTGGACCAGCTGAGCGATCTTCTGCGCCGTCTTCTTGTCCGGGTACCGACCGCGGCGCAGGTCCGGCTGGACCTTCGCCTCCAGCACCTTGATCATGTCCTCGACGAGGCCGTGCAGTTCCTCGGCCGGCCGACGGCGCAACTCCGCCATCGACGGCGGCGCGTCCAGCAGCTTGACTCCCATGGCCTGTGCACCCCGGCGACTGTCAACCACGCTGAAGTCGACCCGCTGGCCACCCTTGAGGTCGGTGACACCCGTCGGCAGCGCCCCCTTGGGCAGGAACACGTCGCCGCCCTCGTCACTGGTGACGAAGCCATATCCCTTGGCCGTGTCGTACCACTTCACTCGACCCGTAGGCACCTGACAACCCCTGCTTCACTTGAGCCGCTACTGCTTCCAGGCTAGCTGGATCATGCCGTCCAGCGCCGCCGGGAATTCGGTGAGATCGTCAAGCACCGCGTCCGCCCCGGCCGCGCGCAGCTCCTCCCGGGAGCACGGGCCGGTGGCGACACCGATGCCGGGCACCCCGGCGGTCGCCGCGGCGACCATGTCCGCGACGTGATCACCGACGTAGTGGGTCGCGTCGTGTTCCCGTAGGGCCGTCGCCTTCTGCTCGGCGAACAGGTCACCGGCCAACTCGTCGACGGCGAGGCCGAGGTGGTCCAGGTGCAGCCGGGCCAGCCGACCGATCTTGGACGTGACGACAAGCACCCGGCCGTTCCGGGCACGGATCGCGTCGATGGCCTCCCGCGCGCCCGGCAACAGGACAGCCGGGGTGATCGCGTACGCCGGGTACAGCTCGCGGTACACCCGCACGGCCGACTCGATCTGGTCCGGCGGGAACCAGTGCGCGATCTCGGTACGCAGCGGCGGCCCGAGCCGGGACACCGCCAGCTCGGCGTCCACCGGCACGCCGGTCCTCGCGGTCAGCGCCCGATAGGTCGCGGCGATGCCGGGGCGGGAATCCACCAGGGTCATGTCGAGGTCGAATCCGACGGTCAGTGCGGGCATGTCGAGAAACCTACCCGCCGACTCCCGGCCGACCGGACGTCCGAGAGGCGCGAAAGCCCACTGCCGGGCTAGCGTGGAAAGACGATGACCACCTCACTCGCCGACCACCTGCGGTCGCTGCCCGACGAGTCACTGGCCGCGCTCCTCCAGTTGCGGCCCGACCTCGTCGTGCCCGTGCCAGCCGACATCTCCGCCCTGGCCATCCGGGCCCAGTCCCGGGTGTCGGTGGCCCGCGCGCTGGACGGGCTGGACCAGTTCACCCAACAGATCCTCGACGCCGCCCGCCTCACCCGGAACCCGGACGACGGCACCACCGCCACCGACGCCGTACTCGCCATGGCGACCGCCGGGCCGCACCCGCCCGCTCCGACGGCCGTCCGAGCCGCCGTGGGCCGGCTCCGCGCGCTCTTCCTGCTGTACGGGCCGGAGCACGCACTGCACGTGGTGCCCGCCGTCGACGAAGTCGCCCCGTACTCCGCCGGGCTCGGCCGGCCCGCGGCGGAGCTGGACCCGCGCTCGGCCGCGCTCTGCGCGGACCCGGCGAAGCTGCGACGGACGCTGCTCGCCGCTCCACCCTCGGCCCGGGCGATCCTCGATCGGTTGGCGGCTGGCCCGCCGGTGGGCAGCGTCCCCCCGGGCGCACTGCAGGCGCCGCCGCTCGGTGCCGACGACCCGGTGCTCGCCGACCCGACGAACGGTGGCGCCCCGGCCGGTTCCCCGGTGCGTTGGCTCGTCGACAACCGGCTCCTGGTCCCGGTGACGACCGGCTCGTCGACGGCCAGCGGCACTGTGGAGTTGCCCCGTGAGGTCGGCCTGCTGCTCCGGCGCGACAGCGGGCCGCTCGGGCCACTGCGCACCAGCCCACCGCCGGTGGCCGCCGCGCCGCGTGAGCCGAAGGCGGTCGACTCGGCTGGCGCCGGTCAGACGATGGAGGTGGTCCGGCACACCGAAGGGCTGCTGGAACAACTCGCCGACGAGCCGGCCCCGGTGCTGCGCTCGGGCGGCATCGGGGTGCGGGACCTGCGTCGGCTGGCGCGGACCGCCGGGTTGGACGAGCCGACGACCGCGCTGCTGCTGGAGGTGGCGTACGCGGCGGGGCTCGCGGGTGAGCTGGAGATGCCCGGCGCGACCACCAGCCGGTACGGGGCGGACCAGCAGGTGCTGCCGACCGGCGGTTACGAGGTGTGGCGGGCCGCCTCGCTTGCCCAACGGTGGGAACAGCTCGCCCGAGCCTGGCTGACCATGAGCCGGCAGGTGGGGCTTGTCGGTCGCCGCGACGACCGGGACCGGCCCATCACCGCGCTGTCCGCCGAGGCCGAACGGGCCAGCGCGCCGGCCACCCGGCGGGCGGTGCTCGGCGTGCTCGCCGACCTGGAACCGGCGACCGCGCCCACCCCGCAGGAGGTGCAGGACCTGTTGGACTGGCGGGCACCGCGGCGTAGCCGGGGCCGGGACGCCGTTCACCGGGAGGTGCTGGCCGAGGCGGCGCAGCTCGGCGTCACCGGGCTGGGGGCGCTGACCTCGTACGGTCGGCTGCTGCTCGGTGACCTGACGTCGGCCGACGAGCGGGGCGGCGACGACCCGCTCGGCGTGCACGCCGACGTGGAGAGCGGGGACCCGTCCAGTGCCGCCCGGGCCCTGGACGCGCTGCTGCCCGCCCCGGTCGACCACTTCCTGGTGCAGGCCGACCTGACCGTGGTGGTGCCCGGCCCGCCCGAACCGGCGCTCGCCGCCGAGTTGGAGGCGATGACCGAACTCGAATCGGCAGGTGGGGCCAGCGTGCACCGGGTCACCACGGCGAGCGTGCGGCGGGCGCTGGATTCGGGCTACACGGCCGACGACCTGCACGACGTCTTCCGGCGACGGTCGCGTACCCCGGTGCCACAGGGGCTCACCTATCTGGTGGACGACGTGGCCCGTAAGCACGGTGGGCTGCGGGTGGGACTGGCCGGGGCGTACCTGCGCAGCGATGACGAGACCCTGATCAGTGAGGTGCTTGCCGACCGCCGGTTGGAGTCGTTGGCGCTGCGCCGGCTCGCGCCGACGGTGCTGTGTACGCCGTACCAGGTCGGTCGGTTGTTGGGCGCGTTGCGGGACGCCGGGTTCGCCCCGGTGCAGGAGGACGGCACCGGCAGCACGGTGCTGGCCCGGCCACGGATCCGGCGGGCCCCGGCCCGGGTGTCGGTGACCACCCGGACACTCGACCCGTTGGCCGCCCCGAAGCTGCCGATGCCCCGGCTGCTCGGGGTGGTGGAGCACATCCGGCGCGGGGACGCGGCGGCGCGGGCGGCCCGGCGGGCACCGGCTGTGGTGCGCGGCGGGGCGGCCGGGCTGGGCGGCGGCCCGGTGCCGGCGCACACGCACAGCGAGGCCCTGGCGGTGCTGCAACAGGCGGTTCGTGACAAGGCGTTGGTCTGGGTCGGTTACGTCGACGCGCACGGGGCGACCGCGTCCCGGTTGGTCAAGCCGGTCTCGATCGGTGCCGGCTACCTACGCGCCGAGGACGAACGGACCGAGATGCTGCACACGTTCGCGTTGCACCGGATCACCGCGGCGGTGCTTGCGGACTGAGCGGCGCCGCCGCCGTGTTCAGCGGCGGCTGCGGCGTACGGTGCCGACCACCGAGATGACAAGCAGCAGCGCGAAGCCGGCGCCGGCGGACTCGCCGACCGAGTCGACGAAGCCCTGGCGCAGCACCAGCCAGCCGAAGAGGAACCACCCGACGAGGAGCGTCGCGGCGACGGCATAGGCGACCACGGTCGCCCGGGACACCTCGTCGGGTGATGTTTGCTCATGCTCTGCGATCACGTCACGGTCGACCGTCATACCCAGCCTCCCCGCCCGGTCCGGCCCTGGACCCCAAGGGTGACACTCGGGAGACCGGTCGGACAGGGGGTTATCCCCGCGATTCGCTGCGTGTCGGTCAGGTGCCGGGGCGGCGGCCGATCAGCACCACCCGGGTGCCGACCTTGCCCAGCTCCCACATCCGGACCGCGTCGGCGTGCAGCAGGTTGACGCAGCCGTGCGAGCCGATCGACTTGTCGTGCAGGTAGGTGGTGGTCTCGTGGAAGCCCATGCCCTGGGTGAAGTGCTGCCAGTACGGCAACCACACCTCGTACGGGTCGGACCACTCCTTCGGGTTGCGGAAGTTGACGGTGAACGTGCCGGCCGGGGTGCGGTAGCCGGCCATGCCGGTGCGGGTCACCGTCGGCGGCATGATCACTTTGCCGCCCCGGACCGCCCAGACGGTCTGCCGGGTCAGGTCCACGCAGAACGTGGTGCCCGTGCCGGCCCTGCACCGCGCCGGGTCGGTGGTGGCGAGGCGCTGGGCCACGTCGTAGGTGGTCGGTCCGGCGCGACCCTCGACGGGGCGAATGCCGTACCTCTGCTGGAACCTCTTGATCGCGGCGCAGTCGGCGGCGGACTGCCGGCCGTCCACTGTCACGGCGCCGAAGCCGCCCAGGCGGGACAGATAGGTCTCCACCTCGCGCTGGTGCTGGCCCTGCGGGCAACCGGCGACCGTCCGCGCCGCGGGGCTGGTGGTCGGCTTCGGCGTCGCGCTGCGGCTTGGTTTCGGCACCGGCGGCCGGGTCGCCTTCGGTGTCGGGGTGGCTGCGGCGGGTGTTGGCTGGCCGCGCTGGCCCGGTCCGGACGTGGCGCTCGCCCCCGATGCCTGTTCCGCCGCACCGGCCGGGGCGGCTCCCCCGCCACCACCCCCGCCGGACTGCGGATCGAACGCGCACGCACCGGCGCCGACCAGCACAACCACCGCCAGGGCGACCAGCCGAGAAGAGATCCGGACGAGTTGCATCGAACCTCCCCAACCATCGTCCCTTTACTAGACGTTCGTGAGTGCCGTCACGGTTGCCGCCGGTGAGCATCTTTCTTCGGGGATCCCACATCGTGCAACACTGGATGGTCGGCCAGCGGCGGGTATGCGACCCCGTTCCAGCCGGACGACCAACCGAGGAGAGGACGCTGGCGTGAGCGGTGGACCACTGATCGTGCAGTCGGACAAGACGCTGCTGCTGGAGATCGACCACCCCGACGCGCAGGCCTGCCGGATGGCGATCGCGCCGTTCGCCGAGCTGGAGCGCTCACCGGAGCACGTGCACACCTACCGGCTGACCCCGCTGGGACTGTGGAACGCCCGGGCGGCGGGGCACGACGCGGAGGGTGTGGTCGACTCGTTGATCAAGTATTCCCGCTACCCGGTGCCGCACGCGCTGCTGGTGGACGTGGCCGAGACGATGGACCGCTACGGCCGGCTCCAGCTCGCCAACGACCCCGCGTACGGGCTGGTGCTGCGCGCACTCGACCGGCTGGTGCTGATCGAGGTGGCGAAGAGCAAGAAGCTCGCCGGGATGCTCGGCGACAAGATCGACGACGACACGATCCGGGTCCACCCGTCCGAGCGGGGCCGGCTCAAGCAGGCGCTGCTCAAGCTGGGTTGGCCGGCGGAGGACCTGGCCGGTTACGTCGACGGTGAGGCGCACCCGATCGAGCTGGCCGAGGCCGGCAAGGACGGGCGCAAGCCGTGGACGTTGCGGTCGTACCAACGGGAGGCGGTCGAGGCGTTCTGGGCCGGCGGGTCGGGTGTGGTGGTGCTGCCCTGCGGCGCCGGTAAGACCCTGGTCGGCGCGGCGGCGATGGCCGAGGCGAAGGCGACCACGCTGATCCTGGTCACCAACACGGTCGCCGGCCGGCAGTGGAAGCGGGAGTTGATCGCCCGCACGTCGCTGACCGAGGAGGAGATCGGCGAGTACTCGGGTGAGCGCAAGGAGATCCGCCCGGTCACCATCGCCACGTACCAGGTGCTCACCTCGCGGCGCGGCGGCGCGTTCACCCACCTGGACCTGTTCGGCGCCCGCGACTGGGGCCTTGTCGTCTACGACGAGGTGCACCTGCTGCCCGCGCCGATCTTCCGGTTCACCGCGGACCTCCAGGCCCGTCGTCGGCTGGGCCTGACGGCGACGCTGGTACGCGAGGACGGCCGCGAGGGTGACGTGTTCAGCCTGATCGGCCCGAAGCGGTACGACGCGCCGTGGAAGGACATCGAGTCGCAGGGCTGGATCGCCCCGGCCGAGTGCACCGAGGTTCGGGTGACCCTCACCGACGCGGAGCGGATGTCGTACGCGACGGCGGAGGCCGAGGAGCGCTACCGGATGGCGGCGACCGCCCGCACGAAGCTGCCGGTGGTGCGGGCGCTTGTCGACCGGCACCCGAACGACCAGGTGCTGGTGATCGGGGCGTACATCGACCAGTTGCACCAGCTCGGCGAATACCTGGACGCGCCGATCATCCAGGGTTCGACCACGAACAAGGAGCGGGAGCGGCTGTTCGACGCGTTCCGGGCCGGTGAACTGCGCACCCTGGTGATCTCGAAGGTGGGCAACTTCTCCATCGACCTGCCCGAGGCGGCGGTGGCGATCCAGGTGTCTGGCACCTTCGGGTCGCGGCAGGAGGAGGCGCAGCGGTTGGGGCGGGTGCTCCGGCCGAAGGCCGACGGGCGGCAGGCGCACTTCTACACTGTGGTGTCCCGGGACACCATCGACGCCGAGTACGCGGCGCACCGGCAGCGCTTCCTCGCCGAGCAGGGGTACGCGTACACGATCGTCGACGCCGACGACGTCCTCGGCCCGTCCCTACCGTCCTTCGACTGACCGACACACGGCCTTAATCGACTCGGTTTTCAGGGAGTCGGGGTGTCCCGGGCGCTACGACACCCCGGTTTTTCGGGTAACCGAGTCGATCAGTGCGCTTGGTCGCGGCGGCGGCGCGGGACGCGTGGGGACGGTGCGGAGACGCGTGGGACGGTGCGGGGGACGGGTGTCTCGTGGGCTTCCTTTGGAGCTGATGTCGTAGACGAATCGGGCGTCGGCGTTTGCCAAAGGGCTTGCCGGACTCCGGGACCCGGACTCCGCGACGAAGACACCCGGCCCGGCCGACCGCCAGGCGCGCACGGCCGTGACGGCAACGCTCAGCGAGAGAAGCGGTCCACCAGGACCGCAAGCCGGCGGTCGTGGTCGGCGCGGCGGAGCCGACCGCTGCGCATCAGCGTGACCAGCCCGTGCAGGCCGCTCCAGAACGTCTCGGTAATCGCCTCCAGGTCGTCGTCACCGGCGATCGGACGCACCGCGTCGGCCAGTTCGGCGAACCCCCGGGCCAGGTCGGTCGGGACGTCTTGGCTGGCGAACGGCAGGTCCACGGCGAGGGTGAACATCGCGTCGTAGAGGGCGGGGCGCTGTTCGGCGAAGGTGACGTACGCCGCCGCGACGTCGGCGACCGCCTGCCGTGGACCGGCGGCCGAGGCGCGGGCCGTGGCCAGCGCGGTGGCCAGCTCGGCGAAGCCCTCGACGGCGACCGCCGCCATGATCGCGTCCTTGCCCTTGAAGTGGCTGTAGAGGACGGGCTGGCTGTACTCGATCTGGGCGGCGAGCCGTCGGGTGGTGACCGCGTCCCAACCTTCGGCCAGGGCCAGGGCACGCGCTGCGGCGATGATCGCCCGCTCGCGTTCCGCCCGCTCGCGCTCCCGGCGCGTTCCCGTTGCCATGACACCGATGCTAGCACCGCTAGCGATCCTGTCATTGCTCTGCTAGCGTCGCTCACATATCTAGCAGCGCTAGGAATTGGAGCCGATCATGTTGTCACCCCTCGCCTACGGGCTCGCCGTCGTGCTCAGCCTCTTCGTCGCCTTCATCGGTGCGCGGTTCCTGCTGGTGCCGCAGGCCGCAGCCGCCGGGTACGGCGTGCCGGCCCGACCGGACGGCGACCCCGCCTACCTGACGGTCAAGGGCCTGAAGGACCTCACCTTCGGGTTGCTCGGCCTCGCCCTGATCGCCTTCACCACCGCCGACGCGGTCGCGTGGTTCATGCTGATCGTCGCGCTCGTCCCGCTTGGCGACACCCTCATCGTGCTGCGCAACGGCGGAACGAAGGCCGTAGCCTTCGGCATCCACTTCGCCACCGCCGCAGTGGTCCTCCTGGACGCCGCACTGTTGTTCGCCCTGTGACCGTCGGGCAGACCGTCGGGCCCGCCGTCCATGGTGGTTGGTCGGTGCCGGGATTGGGGCAAAATGAGGACCGAAACCGACCCCCTGATCAGTACACCCAGCCGGAGGCCGCACTGCCGCGTTACGGCCGTCGGCTCAGATCGTCAACAGACCTCCGTTGCGGGTCTCGTCCTTCACCGCGATCAGGTTCGCGACGACGTACGGGATGTTGTTCGCCTGGTGGAAATCGCTCGGGAAGTACGTGCCCAGGCGGGACACCTGGAATCGGCAGCGGATCTCCGGCACGAAGCGTGCGTACTGTTCGTTGGTGAAATACCAGAACGAGTTCTCGTTGTAGAACGCGACATGCGTCGGGTCCTGATACGCGCCCCGTCCGTCCGAGCTGGGTGTCAGGGACAGCAACAACCCGTTCGGGGCGAGGACCCGGTACAACTCGTTGAAGATCCCGATCTTGTCCGGGATGTGCTCCAGGAAGTCGACTGCCCGGATCACCCCGACGCTGTTGTCCGGCAGGTCGATCCCGTTCGTGACGTCACAGACGATGTCCACGCCGTCCCCGGCACGGCGGTCCAGCCCGAGGAAGCCCTCCGGCTTGTTGTATGCCGCTCCCATATCCAGGGCCAGCAGGTCCCGCCGTTTCGCCCAGGCCAACGCGTTGAACTGGATGTTGCGGTCGTAGATCTCCACGGACCGCCGCTGGATGCGCGCGTTGACCTCAGGGTCGCGCTGGGTGTTTCGGGTGTGCATCCGTTGCAGGTAAAGGCACTTGGGGATCTGATGGAACTCGGCCGCCTGGTACAGCCGGCACATCAGGTCGAGGTCGTCGGCCACGTCAAGCTCCTCGTTGTAGCCGCCCACCTTCTCGTACAGATCCCGTCGGAACGCCCGGACGTGGTTCGGGGCGTACCAGATGTAGCTGACGTTGTGCGGTGTCGGCTCCAGCGAGTAGCAGGCCAAAACCTCACGCCCGTCGGTTCGCTCTTCGCGGTAGCGCCACCCGTGCGCGGCGGCGAACCGCGAGTCGTCCCGGCCGCCGTCCTCGTTGATCTGGGCCGTGTCGCTGTAGACCAAGCCAGCCCCGGGGTTCGCGTCGAAGGCGGCCACGACCTCCGCCAGGCAGTCGCTGCTGAGCAGGTCGTCGTCGTCGAGTTCGACGAGGATGTCCCCGTACGCCTCGGCGCAGGCCTGTCGCTTCACCGCACCGACACCGGACAGCCCGTCCCGCACCAGGAGGCGGATCCGCGGATCGTTCGCTTCGGGGCGCCACCGAGTGCCCTGGTTGAGGATGACCACCCATTCCCAGTTTGCGTACGTCTGCGCCAGCAGGGACAGCAGACAGTCGTCCAGGAAGCGGGTTCGGTTGCTACCCGTGAAAACCGTGACGTGTGGCGCCGTCACCACGCGATCACCTCTTTGTCTTCTGCGGGCGGAAGTCCTCGGGGACCGCCGACGCCAGCTTCGGGTCTGCATCGATCGCCGACGCGAACGCCGCTCGCGCGCCCGTCCGGTCTTGCTGCTTGACGAGCATCAACCCCAGCCGCAGGTACGCCGTGGAAGCGCCGTCATCGGTATCGACGATCTTGCGATACAGCGCGACCGCCTCGTCCGGCTTCGCCTCCTCCAACAGCATTGCCTTGTTGTAGAGGGCGGGCCGGTAGGAGCCGTCGATTCGCAGCGCCTTGTCGTAGTCCGCCACCGCTTCGTCGGCTGCATTACGCGACTGGGCGAGGTAGCCGAGGTTGAACCAGGCGAACTTGTTGTCCCCCTGAAGCGCGACCACCTTCTCGAAGGTTGCCTTCGCCTCGTCGGACTTGCCGGCCTGACCCTGCTCGATACCCTGCTGGAGCAGGACCCCCGGGTCCCCCTGCCCGGCCCCTGGAGCGACGGTTCCGCCGGATTCCTTCGCTACGGGCGTCTTGTCGTCACTGCACGCACCCGCCCCAGCCAGCAGCACAGAGCCGCAGGCAAGTGTGCCGAACACCTGTCGCATTCTCACTGTCTTCCTCTTCCTGCCGATCAATCTGGGTGTGCTCGCCGATCACGATGTGGCGGGCGCGCAGATGGCGTAGACCTGGCCGATTTCTCCCCCCAGGATGCTGACCTGCCATCCGACCGGAGTCTCTCCTTCTAGGACCGGGCTATCCACGGTCACGCTTCCGTTGCTGGTGTAGCCGCCGCCCGACGCCACTTCGCCGGTGGGGCAACGGACGGTTATCAGGCCGGTACCCGGATCAGAAGATTCGACATGAACGCCCGTCAGGGCGCCCTGTGGGCCCTGTGGGCCCTGTGGGCCCTGGAAGCCCTGCGCGCCCTGCGCACCGACCTCACCCTGCGCACCTTGCGGACCGACGTCGCCCTGCGCACCCTGGAAACCCTGCGGGCCCTGGGGACCGGCCTCGCCCTGCGCACCCTGCGAGCCCTGCGCACCCTGCGGACCGACATCGCCCTGCGCACCCTGCGGACCAACATCGCCCTGCGCACCCTGGAAACCCTGCGGACCGACCTCACCCTGCGCACCTTGCGGACCGACCTCGCCCTGCACACCCTGGAAACCCTGCGGACCCTGCGCACCGACCTCGCCCTGCGGACCGACCTCGCCCTGCGCACCCTGGAAACCCTGCGCACCTTGCGGACCGACCTCGCCCTGCGCACCCTGGAAACCCTGCGGACCCTGCGGACCGACCTCGCCCTGCGCACCCTGCGGACCAACATCGCCCTGCGCACCCTGGAGACCCTGCGGACCGGCCTCACCTTGCGGACCGGCCTCGCCCTGCGCACCCTGCGCACCTTGCGGACCGACCTCGCCCTGCGCACCCTGGAAACCCTGCGCACCCTGCGCACCTTGCGGACCGACCTCGCCCTGCGCACCCTGCAGACCCGGCGCACCCTGGAAACCCTGCGCGCCGGTAGCACCCTGGAAGCCACGCGGACCACGCCCCCCGCGTTCGCCCTCGGCACCCTGCGGACCCTGCGGACCCTGCGGACCCACCTTGCCGCCTTCATGGCGGCGCCGACCCGGCCCCTGGTCCTGCCACTGCCAACCCTGCGGATCGGACCATCCGTCGGGGCCGCCGTCCCGCACGAGGGTTGCGCCGGGCTGCCACGCCTGCGCCTGCCCGAACGGCCCGGGCGTGCCCTGGTAGCTGCGCTCGGCGCGGGCCTTGTGGACCACCCCGGCCGCCGCCTGAGCGGGGGTGACACCGGTGGTCAACCCGGCCACGATCAGCACGGAGCTCAAACCCGATGCGGCCTTGAAGTGCCTCGGACTCGCCAGCGGCTTACGTTCCGTATTTTCCTTCATGTCCCCTCCACCGGAACGGGCCGACACATCGCGAGCGCCCTCGCAGGACGCGCAGAAGCCACAATATCGGCGTAAATACCCAATAGAGGACGAATGTAGTTTTGAGCCCAAATACCCAGAGACCGCTCAAGGACAGGTCTCTCCGCCGGGCATCGCTTCGCACAGTGGCGTGTCAGACTCCCTGACCGACCGGTGCGCCGGTGCAGATCCACGGCATGGACCCGGACTCGTTCTCCACTGATTAGGGTGACCTGAGCGCCGCCCGCCCCTGGTCGTCGGCGCGCGGTTCCTGCTGGCAAGGCAGACGGCGGGCGCTGGCTACGGCGTGCCGACCCGGCCGGACGGGGACCCGCCTACCTGAGGTCAAGAGCCTGCGCGATCTCAGCTACGGGCTGATCGGCCTCGCCCTGATCGCCTTCAGCAGCGCCGATGCCGTGGCCTGTTCATGCTGATAGTCGCGCTCAACCCGCGGCAACACGGTTGACGTGCTGCCAACGGCGGGACGAGAGGCGTCGCATTCGGCGTCCACTTCGCCACCACCCTCGTCGTTCTCCTGGACGCCGCCCTGCTGTTCGCCAGCTGACCCGCGCACGGATCGTCGGGCCGACCCGTTCGGGTTGATCGGTCACGACGTCAGGGGTGGGCAACGTGAGGACCGGCGAAATCGTCGGGCTCCACCGGAAGGTGAGGCGAACAGGCTGGCAGGTCGCCGCAGAGCGACCCGCCGGCCCGTGACTTTCAGTGGGCTATCCGGCGCCGCCGGCGCGGAACGCCACCCAGGCGTCGCTCATCCGGTCCGCCTGCCCGGCGGTGAACATGTCCATGCAGGAGTCCTGCGTGTAGTCCATGAAGTTGTGGATCGGGTCCAGCCCCGGTGCGGTGCAGGTGTCCGCGCCGATCGGGCAGTCGAACTGCGGAGCCGCCTCGCGGGGGGTGTCCGCGACGAAGTCGCCGGACGCGGAACAGCCGTGCGCGAAGGTGTGCTCAAGCATCAGCCAGTGCCCCACCTCGTGGGTCAGCGTGTCACCGAGGGCGTACTTGCCTGCCGTGCCGCCCGGCATCGACTCGTCGAGCATCACCACACCGTCGATGTAGTCGCGGCCGTTGTTGTAGCCCTTCGGGAAGTACGCCCAGCCGAGCAGGCCGCCGCCGATGTTTGCCGCGTACACGTTCAGGGTGCGGGAGTCGCCGGTGTAGAGCGCCTTCTTCATGTCTCGCTCGTTCTTGCCCGGCTCGACCGTGTACCAGGCGCTGTTCACCGTCCACGTGGTGTCGACGAGCGAGAACCGGAACGGGGTGTCGGAGGCGTCCGCCGCCGTACGGCCCGCGTAGGAGTCGTTGAGCACCGTCATCTGCGCCGCGATCAGGGTGTTCCACCTGGCCGTCTCGGCGGCGGTCAGCGGGTGGTCGGAGACCATGTGGAAGACCGTCGGGATGGTCACGCTGCCGTTGGGCAGGCGCGGCGCGTCCTTGATGACGCCGTATGCCTTGGCCTCGTTCTTCGAGTACAGCTCCGGCTCCTGCGCGGCGGCACCCTTGGCGACCCGGGCGGCGGCGGGGGCGTCGGCCCCCGGGTCACACGCCGCGACACCCGGGGAGGCGGTCGCGGGGGCGGCCGTGGCCAGTGCCCCGGAGGCTCCGCCGGACGCCAGGAACGTGGCGGCGGTGGCGGTGAGAACCGCCAGTCGGAAGGTCAGTCTCGTGTGCATCGGTGCACCTTTCAGTGAGGGAGCGGTGCGGTGTCGATGACGTCGCTGTTCGGTATGAGAACACGCCGACGGCATCGACAAAACCCCTCTGAGCAGGGCAGATGCCGATGTAACGGAACAGGACTGGCCAGCGCTGTTAGCGCGGTCCGGCAGCGGTCAGAGGACCCGGGTCACCTGTTCGGCGGTGACGACAGCGTCCCGCCGCGTCGGGTCGAGATTGGCGCTGATCACCACTGACGCGCCAGCGGAAAGCGGCGCGAGCAACCACTTCAGCGGCTGCTCGGTCTCGGCGGCGTCGACGAGAAGCCGGTCACCGGCGCGCAGGTCGAGCATCCCGGCGACCTCCCGGGCGAGCGCACCCCACTGACCGTAGGTGGTGCCGTCCGCACCTGCCGGGTCCGACGGGCGGATGGCGGTGTGGTCAGGCGTCGTGTCGCTGTGGCGGAGCACCTCGGCGGACCAGTCCAACCAGCCCAGCGGCACGTCGACCAACCGCCCCGGCCCGGTGCCCACCAGGTAGCGGTGCGGCGCGTCCGGGACGTCCTCCAGCCAGTCGTCCTGCCGTTCGGGGGTCACGAAGACCGCGTCGAACGGCCGGTCGCCGCCGGGCTCCAGCACCGGCAGGCCCGCCGTGGCGCGCGGCCGGAACGACACCGCCAGGCCCGAGGCCCACGCGCCCAACAACACCGCGGCGGTACGCCAGTGCGGCGGCAGCAGCACCGCTACGCGGCTGCCGGGGCCGAGCCCGCAGCCGTCCCGCAGCAGGCTCGCGCTGCGCGCCGCCCAGGAACCGACCTGGTGTGCGGTGAGGTCGACCCTCTCTCCGGTCGCCTCGTCGCGGTAGCTGAGCAGGGGACTCTCGGGCTCGACGGGTCGGGCCGTCAGGTCAGCAGTGACGGTTGGCTGCATGTCGGCACGCTCCCCGGGGTGAGGTCGGTACCACACTACTCAACGACTTTGGTCGAGCCCTGCGTCGACCGACGGCCGTATCGGTCGGCCGGCTGACCCAGGCACGGTACGGGCACATCCCCGTAGCGCTGCCGAGGAGTTCTCATGCTGGCCGAGCCTGACCCCGCCGCCACCGAGCCAGCCGAACCTGCCGCCGCCAGCCGCGCCACCGCCCTCCCGCTGCGCCGCAGACTCCTGCCGGTGATCGCGTTGCTGCTGCTCGCTCCGTGGGCGGCGGAGTGCTCCTGGGGTGGCTTCGCCATCGACGACTTCCTACCCGTGCTGATCTTCCTGGGTCCGATGTACGGCGGGGCGGCGATCCTGATCCGGGAGACCGCCCGGCACCTCGGCGCGGGGTGGCCGTCGATCGTGCTGCTCGCCGCCGCGTTCGGTGTGCTCCAGGCCGGGCTTGTCGACCAGTCGCTGTTCAACCCCGGCTTTTTGAATGACACCCAGTACGCCGACACCCGTGCCGCAGCCGAGGCGACGCTGGTGCCGGGGCTCGGGTTCAGTCTCCGGCAGGCGTTCGACTACGTGGGCAACCACATCCTGCTGACCATCTGCGCGCCGATCGTGTTCGTCGAGTCCTTCCTCGGCGCGAAACGGCGGCTTCGGCCGTGGCTCGGCCGTTCCGGTCTCGCCGTGGTCGGCGTGATCTATCTGCTCGGCAGTCTGCTGATCTTCTCCGACAGCAGCGGTCGGAAGGATTTCCTAGCCGGTCCGCTTCAGTTGGCCTCCGCGACAGCGCTGGTTCTCGCACTTGTCGCAGCGGCGCTGCTGCCCCGCTGGCGCCGCCGCGAACCGCGCCGGGTCCGTCGGGTGCCGCACCCTCTCTGGGTGGGGCTGCTTGTCGTTCTCGTCCGCTTCGGCGCCGACCTGACGCCTGGCTGGCCGGGGGTGGTCATCGCGCTCTCGCTCGCCGGCGTTGTAGGAGGGCTCATCGCGTACTTGTCGTCGGGCAGCGGCTGGGGTCAGCGGCACGTGCTCACGGCCGGCACAGCGGGTCTGGTGAGCGCCGCCGCGTTCGCGTACCTGGTGCCGCCGTACTCCCCGGCCAGCCCGGTGGCGGCCCTGGCGGGCGACGTCGCGGTCACCGTCGTCACCGCGGCCCTGGTCGTCGGCGCCTGGTGGCGTCTGCGCCGCGCTTCGCCGGCTGTTCACGCAAGCGCAAGCTGATGCTCCCCAACGGGTGTCAGCCTCCGTGCGGGTACGACCTAACGGAGGAAGTCCTTGACACTCAGAAGAGCATTCACCGCGCTCACCGCAGCCGGTGTCGCCGCCGCCAGCCTGACCGGGGCCACCCCCGCTTCGGCCGGCGGACACCACCCGTCGCTCGCCTTCGACCGGGTCGCCACGTACCCGGTGTTCCAGAACCGCCCGGCCGGAGAGGACCCGGCGACCGCGACTGTCGCCGAGATCTCGGCGGTGAGCGAGGACGGCCGCACCCTCATCCACACCGACGCGCTGGCCCGGCGCATCGGCTTCCTGGACATCTCCCGTGCCGACCGGCCGCGCGGCCTCGGCACGCTCTCCCTGGCACAACTCGGCGACGCCGAGGACGAACCCACCTCGGTGGCATCGGTCGGCAGGTACGTGCTGGTGGTGGTGAATACCAGCAGCAGCTACACCGAGCCGTCCGGCCGCCTCGACGTGATCGAGTTGACCAGCCGCAAGCGGGTGGCCAGCTTCGACCTCGGTGGTCAGCCCGACTCGATCGCGATCAGCAAGGACAAGCGCTACGCCGCCATCGCGATCGAGAACGAGCGCGACGAGGAGGCCACCCCACCCGGCGGCGAGGAGGGCGACCTGCCGCAGGCGCCTGCCGGTTTCGTGCAGATCGTCGACCTGACCGGGAAGTCCCCGTCCGCGTGGCGGCTGCGCCCTGTCGCGTTGACCGGCGCCGACGGGAGCGCGCTGCCCGCCCTGGTCCAGGCCGGGCTCGCCGCGCCGACCGACCCGGAGCCCGAGTACGTCTCGATCAACAGCCGGAACCAGTTGGCCGTGACGCTCCAGGAGAACAACGGCGTCGCCCTCATCGACCTGCCTACCGGCCGGATCACCACGGTGTTCAGCGCCGGCACCGCCACGATCAGCGGGATCGACACCAAGAAGGACGGTGTCATCGACCTGACCGGCAGCAGCACCGACGTGCCGCGCGAGCCCGACGCGGTGGCCTGGGTCGACGACCGTTACCTCGCCACAGCCAACGAGGGCGACTGGCACGGGGGCACCCGAGGCTGGTCGATCTTCGACAGCCGTACCGGGCGTGTCGCCTGGGACGCCGGCAACACCTTCGAGCGGCTCGCCGTCACGTACGGGCTGCACAACGAGGATCGGGCCGGCAAGAAGGGCACCGAGCCGGAGGGTGTGGCCGTCGCCGAGTACGACGGCGTGCGGTACGCGTTCGTCGGCTCGGAGCGCAGCAACTTCGTCGCCGTCTACGACCTGGGCAACCCCACGAAGCCGGTGTTCAAGCAGGTGCTCCCGACCACCAACGGGCCGGAGGGGCTGCTGCCCATCCCGTCGCGGGGTCTGCTCGCGGTCTCCAGCGAGGAGGACGACGCCTCGGTCAACGTCCGCGCCTCGGTGTCGCTCTTCCATCTCGGCAAGGGCACCCCGGCGTTCCCGAGCATCGTCTCCGCCTCGGACAGCTCGGGTGCCCCGATCGGCTGGGGCGCGCTCGGCGCGTTGAGCGCGGTGCCGGGGAAGCGGGACCAGCTCTACAGCGTCACCGACGCCGCGTACAGCCAGACCCGGATCCTCACGATCGACGCGAAGCGCACGCCTGCGGTGATCACCGGCGCGCTGCCGGCGCGGGACGCGGCCGGCACACCTGTCGGGTACGACGCGGAGGGCATCTTCGCCCGCCCGCAGGGCGGTTTCTGGCTCGCCGTCGAGGGTGCCAAGGGCGCGGAGAACAAGCTGGTCCGGCTCGACGCGGCCGGGGTGACCCGGCAGACCGTCGCGCTGCCCGCCGAGGTCGCCGCCGGGCTCGGCAAGCAGGGTCTGGAGGGCGTCACCGCCACCACCGACCGGCAGGGTCGGGAGATCGTCTGGGTGGCCGTACAGCGGGAGCTGAGCACCGACCCGACCGGCATCGTCCGGCTGGGCCGCTACGACGTCACCGCGGGCACCTGGAGCTGGTTCGGATACCAGCTCGACGCCACCACGGTGCCGGGCGACTGGATGGGCCTCTCCGAGATCACCGTGGTCGGTGACCGGCTCGCGGTCATCGAGCGGGACAAGCTGAACGGCCCGGCCGCCACGGTCAAGCGGATCTACACGGTGCCGCTGCCGGGCGCGGCGACGACCGGCCCGCTGACCGTGCTGCCGAAGACGCTCGCCGTCGACGTGCTGCCCGCGCTGCGCGCCACAAACGGCTGGACCCAGGAGAAGCTTGAGGGCCTGACCGTGGCCGGCAACGGCGAGGTGTACGCGATCACCGACAACGACGCGGTGCAGGACGCCACCGGCGAGACGGTGTTCCTCCGGCTCGGCTCCAGCCGGAAGGTCTTCGGCCACCGCTGATCCGATTGCCGCCCGACGCCCACCTGCGCAGGGGTGGGCGTCGGGCCGGCCGCACATCTACCCCTGGCTGAGCGTCGGTCGCGAACCGTGACCACACGCCGACCCTGCCACCCCCTGCACCCATCCTTTGCTCTGCTTCAACGGACGCAACAGACACGCGCCGTGACCGCCGATCCGACCGCCCCACCCTCGGTGGACAGCAAAGCGGCAGGTAGGCCGAGTGTTTCGTCTATTGAAGCAGAGCAAAGGGGTTGAGCAGTCCTGCCGGCCGCACCGAGAGGCATCACGTTGAGTGGCCGACCTCGACCTGCCGCCCCGACACGAAGCGTCACCACGAACACGCGGACGCCGGGCGTGCGTCCGCGTGTTCGAACGGCTGACTCGGCTCCTGGACGCAGACTTCAGCGCGCGGGCAGTTCCGGGCCGCCGTCGAGCAGCGGGGCGAGCAGGTCGCCGTACTCCTCGACCCGGTCCAGGACCTCGGCGGCGGTGAACTGGCGGACGGCCGGCTTCCGGCCACGGGCGCCGGCCTCGACCTCGTCCCAGGTCAGCGGCGTCGACACCGACGGCACCGACTGTGCCCGCAACGAGTACGGCGCGACAGTGGTCTTCGCCGCGTTGTTCTGACTCCAGTCGATGAAGACCTTCCCCGGGCGCAGGTTCTTCGCCATCTTCGACACGATCAGCTTCGGGTGGGCCTGCTCCAACTCCTGGGCGATCCGCCGGGCATAGGCGGAGACGTCGTCGGAGGACTGGGTGCCGGCGATCGGGCAGCAGAGCTGCATGCCCTTCTTGCCGGAGGTCTTCGGGTACGACTCGATGCCGTCGTCGGCGAGCCGGTCGCGCATCAGCACCGCCACCGGGCAGCACTCGGCGAGCCCGGCCGGTGGCCCCGGGTCCAGGTCGACAACCATCATGTCCGGGTGCTCGCCGACCTTCCACTGCGGCGTGTGCAGCTCAAGCGCGGCCAGGTTGGCAAGCCACACCAGGGTGGGCAGGTCGTCGGCGACCACGTAGTCGATGGTCTCCCGGCCCTTCGTCGACCCGGGCGCGGGCAGGTTCTCCACCCGCACCCAGTCCGGGGTCGCGGCCGGCGTGTTCTTCTCGAAGAACGACTTGTCGTCCACCCCGTTGGGAAAGCGGATCCGGGTCACCGGCCGGTCCCGCAGGTGCGGCAGCAGCACCGGGGAGATGCGGGTGTAGTAGTCGATCACCTCACCCTTTGTGAAACCGGCCGCCGGGTAGAGCACCTTGTCCAGGTTGGAAAGCTCGAGCGGGCGACCCTCGACGTCCACCCGTAGCCGTTCAGCCGGCATCGTCGACCTCCTCCGGAGGTTTGTCCGGGCGCAACCGCAGCACCCGGGGGAAGCGCAGCCGGCCATCGGGGGTGCGCTGGCCGTACTTCACCTCCACCACCACCCGGGGTGCTACCCAGATCGCCCCCCGGGCATCCTCGCGGGGCACACCTGGTGCGAACGGTGACCCACCGGAGCGCAGCGGCTCCAACTCGGCGAGGAGCTGCCGCTCGATGGCCGCGCCGATCCCGCCGCCGACCCGCCCCCGGTAGATCAACGTGCCGTCCGGGCCGGGCACGCCGACCAGCAGCCCGCCGATCCGCCGCGCGCCCGGTCGCCAGCCGCCGATGACGAAGTCGCCGGTCACCTCCAACTTGACCTTCACCCAGTCCGGTGAGCGCACCCCCGGGCGGTAGACGGCACCGACCCGCTTGGCCATCACGCCTTCCAGACCGTGCTCGCCGGCCGCGTCGTAGGTGGCCGGGCCGTCGGCGAAGACCGGCGGCACCGCCCACCGGGGGCCGCCGAGGGCGAGCGCGTCCAGGGCCTGCCGGCGGCGCTCGTACGGCCAGCCGGTCAGGTCGTCCCCGCGCAGCCGCAGCAGGTCGAAGATCATGTACGTCACCGGCATGACCGCCGCCAACCGGGCCGCCTTGTTCCGGTCCCGCACGTGCATCCGCTCGGCCAGCGCGGTGAACGACGGCTGTCCGCTCTCGCCGAGCAGCACCACCTCGCCGTCGAGCAGCGCGTCGTCGACCTGCTCGGGCAGGGTGGCCAATTCCGGGTACGCGGCGGTGATCTCGACGCCGGATCGGGCATACAGGTGCTGACCGCCACCGGAGATGTCGGCCAGGGCGCGGACGCCGTCCCACTTGAACTCGTACGCCCAGCCGTCACCCGCCGGGAGCGGCCCGGTCATCGCGAGCATCGGCTTGAGCGGCGCGCCGGGCACGACCCGACTGTAGTAGCAGGCCGAACACCTCGCGTCCGGTTCTTTCGGATGCGAGCATTGTCGATACCGGGGAAGGGAGCGCAGGATGCGTGCCATCTGGAAGGGAGCCGTGTCGTTCGGGCTCGTCTCGATCGGGGTGAAGCTCTACTCCGCGACCGAGGAGAAGGACATCCGGTTCCACCAGGTGCACCGGGAGGACGGCGGCCGGATCCGCTACAAGCGCACCTGCTCGGTCTGCGGCGAGGAGGTCACCTACGACGACATCGCCAAGGGCTACGACATCGGCGGCGGCGAGATGGTGATCCTCACCGACGAGGACTTCGCCGACCTGCCGCTGACCAGCTCCCGTGCGATCGACGTGTTGGAGTTCGTGCCGGCCGAGCAGGTCGACCCGATCCTCTACAACAAGGCGTACTTCCTGGAGCCGGAGGGCACCGCCACCAAGCCGTACGTGCTGCTGCGCGACGCGTTGATCGACTCGGAGCGGGTGGCCATCGTCAAGGTGGCGCTGCGCCAGCGGGAGCAGCTCGCCACCCTGCGGGTGCGCGAGGGTGTGCTGCTGCTCAACACGATGCTCTGGCCGGACGAGATCCGTACGCCGGACTTCGGTTTCCTCGACGAGGACCTCAAGGTGCGCCCGCCCGAGCTGGCGATGGCCAGCTCACTTATCGACTCGATGACCGGCGAGTTCGAGCCGGACGTGTTCACCGACGACTACCGGGCCGCGTTGCAGGAGGTCATCGACGCGAAGGTGGAGGGCCGGGAGGTCGTCCAGCCGGAGGAGGTCGAGGAGGCCCCGGCCGCGGCGGTGGACCTGATGGCCGCGCTGAAGGCCTCGGTGGAGCGGGCCAAGGCGGCCCGCGGCGAGGAACCCACCCGTGGCGGTGGTGGTGGTGGTGAGCCGACACCCATCTCGTCGGCCCGGTCGGCGCAGAAGGCGGCGGAGAAGAAGGCCGCGGAGAAGAAGGCCGCCAAGGCCCCCGCGAAGAAGACGGCGGCGAAGAAGACGGCAGAGCCGGCGAAGAAGACCGCCGCCAAGAAGACCCCCGCGAAGAAGGCGGAGCCGGCGAAGAAGACGGCCGCCCGCAAGAGCGCACCCCGCAAGAGCGCCTGACCGGTACGGCAGCGACGGCGGTGTCCGGCGGGCCGGGTACGCTCCGCCGGCCGTTGGCCACCGGAGGAGCCCTCATGCCGTACACCCCTGACCTGGACCGGTTGTTGACGCCCGGCACCCGCTTCACCGACCAGCACGGCGCGTACCTGATCGAGGTCCATCCGGTGGGCGACGTCGTGCTGCCCACCGGCCAGGTGGTCGGGTGTGACCCGCTGGTGTGCCCGGAGGCCGAGCCGTTCACCGTCACAGTGGCCCCGGGGCGTTATCCGGCCCGCGCCTGGGTGGCAGTGGTGCTCCGGGAGGACGCCGAGGTGGACCGGCGCGTGGCCGCACTGGAGCTTGTCGTCTCCGCCGAACCCACCGCCCGGTGGGAGCCGGCCGTCGCGGGCGACCAGGACATCGCCACGCTCGGCGCGGACGACTACTTCGGCTACGGGGTCGACTCCGGAGCCGGCACCCTCGCCGACCCGACAGCGCTCGCCGCGCTCGAAGGCTGGGACGAGGACCGGATCGAAGAGGTCTTCATCCCCGCCGAGCTGCCCGCCTCGCCGGTGCGCGGGTTGATCACCGCCGTCCTGGACGAGGCCAGCGGCGCCAACGTCGTCACAGTGGCCACCGGTTGGGGCGACGGCTGCTACGGCACCTGGATCGGGCGTACCGCCGATGGCCGGGTCACCTCGTTCGTGACCGACTTCATGGTCGTTCCGGGATAACCGCCCGGGACGGCACCGGAACTGCCGCGCTGGGCGATCCGAGGCGTCCGCGGCGGGCACGGTGGGCCGTGGTGCGGGTACCGTGTGCGTCGGCTTTCCCCCCGGCACCGGGTGCCGGCCACACTTCGCAGCAGGGAGTCGACGACGTGAGCGAGCGGACGCAGCAGAACCGGTCGGCGGACCAGGACCAGAGCCCGGCGACCAAGTCGGGGCGCCGGCTGGCCGCCCAGTTGGCGGCGAAGAAGGCCGCCGACGCGAGGCGCCGCCGGAACGCGTGGCTCAGCGGCATCGCCGCCGTCGTCGTGGCCGGGGGGTTGATCGCCGTCTTCGTGACGATCGGCGGTGGCGAGGACAAGTCCAAGAACCAGGCCGACGCGACCCCGTCGGCGTCAGTGCCGGCCCCCGACGGTCCCGACGCCGCCGCGCCCCCCGCTCCGCAGCTCCCCGAGGGCGCCGACCCGGCGCTGGGCAGCAAGCCGACGGTGCAGCCGGGCACTGGTGAGCTCACGAAGCTCGCCGTCACCCCGCTGATCAAGGGCACCGGCCCGGCCGTGAAGAAGGGCCAGAACATCACCACCAACTACGTGGGGGTGTTCTTCAAGGACGGCAAGGAGTTCGACTCCTCCTGGAAGGGCGGGCAGCCGGCCATCTTCCCGATCGGCGTGGGCCAGGTCATCCCCGGTTGGGACCAGGGCCTGGTCGGGGTGACAGTGGGCAGCCGGGTGCAGCTCGACATCCCGACGGACCTGGCGTTCGGCAAGGACGCCGCGAGCAAGGGTCAGCCGGAGGGCCCGCTGCGCTTCGTGGTGGACGTGCTCGCCGCCCAGTGACCTGTCCGGATCGCCCCGGTTGTCGCCGGGCCGCGATGGAGTTGTTCACATGGGGCTTCCGGCCCGTCACCTAGCGGCAGTAGGTTCGGCGTCACCCCGGGCGGTTCGCCGCCCGGGGTGATCATCCGTAACCGGACGCGGAGGTGCAGATGACGGCGCTGGACGAGGCTGGACGGGCGGCCCGGGTGATGTGGGCCTACTTCGAGCCGGTGCACGCGGTCACCTACCTGCACCCCCGCGCCCGCGCCGCGTACGAGGCGGTCGGTCTGCGTGGTTACTGGCGCGGTTACTTCGCCGGCCGGGCCGCGCCGCTGGGCGCGACCGAGGCGGCCCCGGTGACCGCCGCCTTCTTCAGCTTCGCGCCGCACATGGTGGCGCGCGCGCTGCCGGCGGTGTGGCGGTTGGCCACCCCGCCGGAGGCGCTGCGGGCCCGCCTGACCGGTGCCGTGCAGGGGCTCGCGGAGCTGACCTACGAGCTGCCGGAGTCGCACCTGGCCGAGGCCGCCGACCTGCTGGAGCGGGCCGCCTCGGCGGCGCAGACCGCCGGCCGGGTGCTCGGCGCGGCCAACGCGGCACTGCCGGTCGGGGAATATCCGCTGGCCCGGCTCTGGCAGGCCGCCACCACGCTGCGCGAACACCGGGGGGACGGGCACGTGGCGGCGCTGGTGGCCGCCGGCCTGGACCCGGTGGAGACGCTCACCTGGCGGGTCGCCCGGGACGGTTCACATCCGCAGTACCTGCTGGGTCGGGGTTGGTCCGAGGAGCACTGGCACGCCGCCCGCGAGCGGCTCACCCAGCGGGGTTGGCTGACCGCGGACGGCGCGACCACCGACCGTTCGGAGGCCGGGTTCCAGGCCATCGAGGACGCCACCGACCGGGCGGCTGCCCACCCGTGGCAGGCGCTCGGCGCCGACGGCACGGACCGGCTCCGGGAGCTGTTGGAGCCGATCGCCCGGTCCGGTCACACGCTGACCGCGGCCGGCGGCCCGCTCGTCCTGCCCGCGCTTCCCGGCTGACCGGGCGCCCGCCGATCGGGCAGGATGGGCTCGTGGCAGATGCGGTGGTCTTCGACCTGGACGGCGTGATCGTGGATTCCGAGCCGGTGTGGGAGGAGGTCCGCCGGGCGTACGTGGCAGCGCACGGCGGGACGTGGCAGCCCGACACGCAACGTCGGCTGATGGGGATGAGCACCGGCGAGTGGGCCCACTATCTCAGCGGCGAGCTGGGCGTTGACCGCACCGCCGAGCAGGTCGCCGTCGAGGTGGTCGAGGAGATGACCCGCCGCTACCGGGACCACGTACCCCTCATCGACGGTGCCGACCAGGTGGTGCGGCGACTGGCCGCGCGGTGGCCGCTGGGGTTGGCCAGCTCGTCGCCGACCCGGCTGATCGAGGCGGCGCTGGCCGCCACCGGCCTGACCGACGCGTTCGGCGCGACCCTCTCCACCGAGCAGACCGAGCGGGGCAAGCCGGCACCCGACGTCTACCTGAGCGTCGCCCAGCGCCTCGGCGTCGATCCGGCCCGCTGTGTGGCGGTGGAGGACTCGTCGAACGGGGTGCGTTCGGCCGCGGCGGCGGGGATGCGGGTGGTGGCGGTGCCGCACGGTTCGTACCCGCTCGATCCGGACGCCGCCGGGCTCGCCGTGGTGACAGTGGGTGCGATCGGGGAGCTGACCCCGGAGCTGGTGGAGAGCCTGGGTTGACGCCGCCCCGGCGGGGTAGAGACCACTGATGAAAGGTAGCGACCACAGATGAAAGCGATCGTGTACGAGCAGACCGGCGACCCTTCGGTCCTGAAGCTTGTCGATCGGCCGGTACCCGAGCCGGGGGCTGGCGAGGTGCTGGTCCGGATGGCGGTGTCGGGGGTCAACCCGACCGACTGGAAGTCGCGGCGCTCCTTCACGCCGAAGGGCTGGCAGATTCCCGGGCAGGACGGCGCGGGAGTGGTGGAGGCGGTCGGCGCGGGGGTCGACCCTGATCTGATCGGTGAGCGCGTCTGGATCTGGGAGGCCGCCTGGCAGCGGCCGTGGGGCACGGCAGCGGAATACACGCTGGTGCCGGTCCGGCAGGCGGTCCGCCTCGGTGACGCACCGTTCGAGCTGGGCGCCGCCCTGGGCATTCCGTTCCTCACCGCGCACCGCTGTCTGACCGCCGGCGAATTCATGCCGGACACCCTGCGCCCCGGTGCGCTCGCCGACCACACGGTGCTGGTGCAGGGCGGGGCGGGCGCGGTCGGCAACGCCGCGATCCAGCTCGCCCGCTGGGCCGACGCCACGGTGATCGCCACGGTGAGCAGTGCCGAGAAGGCGCAGCTCGCGGCGGCGGCCGGCGCTTCCTTCGTGATCAATTACCGGGAGCAGGACGTGGTCGAGGAGGTCCGCAAGATCGCTCCCGACGGGGTGCACACGATCGTGGAGGTAGCCCCGGCCCACAACGCCGCGATCGACGCGCAGGTGCTGCGGCACGGCGGCGCGGTCTGCATGTACGCCGACGACGGCGGCGACGAGGTGACCATTCCGATCCGGGCGATGATGGTGCCGAACGCCCGGTGGCAGTTCGTGCTTGTCTACACCGAGCCGAAGGCGGCCAAGGCGCAGGGCGTCAAGGACGTGGCGGCGGCGGCCAGCCAGGGCGCTCTTCGGGTCGGCGTCGACGCTGGCCTGCCGCTGCACCAGTACGCCCTGGCCGAGGCGGCAGCGGCGCACCAGGCGGTGGAGGACGCGACGGTGGGCAAGGTGCTCATCACCACAAGCGACGCCTAATCGGGTCGCTGCACACCTGATTTCCCCGTCATCAGGACAGAGGCGAACAAGTTTCGCAACAATGATTCTGCGGGTCGCCCCGCGTGGAACGGGCGGCCCCGGCGCGGTGCGAACGCCGGGGCCGCCCCCTGCGGAGGAATGTCGAGCGGCACTTCACCCCGCCCGGCGACAGTGCCGGGGAAAACGTTACGGCGCTGTCAGCTCCCGGACAGTCAGGTCACCCTCGGCGTACCGCGAACGGACGACCTTCTTGTCGAACTTGCCCACGCTCGTCTTCGGCACCGAGTCGATGAACGCCCACCGCTCCGGCAACTGCCAGCGGGCCACCGAGCCGGCCAGGAAGTCCCGCAGCTCCTCGGCGGTCACCGAGACGCCCTCCCGGAGCACCACGGTGGCCAGCGGCCGCTCGTCCCACCGCTCGTCCGGCACGCCCACCACGCACGCCTCCAGCACCGCCGGGTGCCCCATCAGCGCATTTTCCAGCTCGACCGAGGAAATCCACTCACCGCCGGACTTGATCACGTCCTTGGCGCGGTCGGTGAGCGTGATGTAGCCGTCCGGCGAGAGGGTGCCCACATCCCCGGTACGCAGCCAGCCGTCCCGGAACTTCTCCTCGTCCGGAGCGTCGTCACCGACGTACCGCGCGGTCACCCACGGACCCCTGACCTCCAGCTCGCCCACGGCCTTGCCGTCGGCGGGCAGCGGCTCGCCGGCCGGGCCGACGATCCGCGCCCGCACCCCCGCCGGCACCCGCCCCTGCGTGTAGCGGTACCGCCACGCCTGTTCGCCGGTCGCGCCGGCCGGCGGACGCGAGACCGACCCCAGCGGGGACATCTCGGTCATCCCCCAGGCGTGGATGACGTCGATCCCGTGCCGCTCGTCGAACGCGTGCATCAGCGCCGGCGGGCAGGCCGAGCCGCCGACGATCACCTCGGTGAGTGAGGACGTGTCCACGTCGTGGGTGTCCAGGTAGGCAAGCAGGTCCGTCCAGATGGTGGGGACCGCACCGGCCAGGGTGGGCCGCTCGGCGGCGACCATCTCGGCGATCGGCGCGGCCTGCAGAAACCGGTCCGGCATGATCAGCGACGCGCCGGACAGGAAGGCCGCGTACGGCAGACCCCACGACATGGCGTGGAACATCGGCACGATGGCCAACTCCCGGTCGGTCGGGGCCAGCCCGAACCCCTCCGGCATGCAGACCTGCAACGAGTGCAGGTAGATGGAGCGGTGCGAGTAGGCCACACCCTTCGGGTTGCCGGTGGTGCCGGAGGTGTAGCAGAGCGCCGCGGCGTCCCGCTCGTCCACCTCGGGCCAGTCGTACACCTCGGGCCGGTCGGCGAGCAGCGCGTCCCAGTGGTGCACGGTGATCCGGTCACCGGCCGCCGCCACCAGTGGCGACGGGTCGCCGCCACCGACCACCACCACGTGCCGCACCGTGTCCAACTCACCGATCACCCGGGCCAGCAGCGGGATGAGCGTGCTGTCGACGAGCACCACCCGGTCCTCGGCGTGGTTGGCGATGTAGACGACCTGGTCAGGGAAGAGCCGGATGTTGAGCGTGTGCAGCACCGCGCCCATGCTCGGCACCGCGAAGTAGGCGACCAGGTGCTCGTTGTTGTTCCACATGAAGGTGGCGACCCGCTCGTCGCCGGTCACCCCGCAGTCGTCGCGCAGCGCGTGTGCCAGCCGGGCGGCGGTGCGGCCCACCTCGGCGTACGTCATCCGGCGGGGCTCGGCACCGGTCCAGGTGACCACCTCGGCGGAGCCGTGCACCTGGGCGCCGTGGTCGAGGATCCGGGAGACCTGCAGCGGGGCGTCCATCATCGTGCTACGCATGGGTAACAAGCTAGTGTCGGCGGTCACACCTTGGGAACCCCCGTACATTGTCGCAGGTGAGCATTTCCTGGGCCGACTCGTACGTGGGGCAGTTGCGCGCGCTCGCCGGTGACCGGACGCTGATGTTCGTCGGCGCCCGCGCCGTGGTCAGCGACAACGCCGGGCGCATCCTGCTGATCCGACGCTCCGACAACGGCCAGTGGGCCATGCCGGCCGGGGCGATGGAGTTGGGCGAGTCGATCGCCGACTGCGCGGTACGTGAGGTCCGCGAGGAGACCGGGCTGCGGGCGCTGCGGGTGTGCGCGTTCGCCCTCTACACCGGCCCCGACCGGACCAACACCAACATGTACGGGCACACGTACCAGGTCTTCACCACGGCGTTCCGGGTGGAGGAGTGGGACGGGGAGTTGGTCCGGGTCACCGACGAGACCACCGACGCCGGCTTCTTCCCCCGCGACCGGTTCCCCACCCCGCTCTCCGCGTCGGTCACCGAGACCCTCGCCGACCTGGACGTCTTCGAGCAGACCAACCGGCTCATCCTCAAGTAGGTCGGCCCCGGGGTCACCGACCCCGGGGCCGCGCCTCACTGCGGGTGGCGCATCTCCGCGAAGAACCCCTCCTGGATCCAGTTCGGGTACGCGACAGGCAGCTTGCTCACCTCGTCGAGTTCGGCGAGGTCCTGCGCGGTGAGCGTGAGGTCCGAGGCGGCGATGTTGTCCACAAGTTGCTCCTGCTTGCGGGCCCCGACGATCACGCTGGTCACGGCCGGCCGGGACAGCAGCCAGGCGACCGCCACCCGGGCCGGGCTGACCTCGTGCCGCTCGGCGACGCCCTTGAGCACGTCGACCACGCCGAAGGCGGTGTCGGGGTCGAACGGCGTGAAGCTGGAGTAGCCCGGCTGGGCGCTACGGGCGCCACTGTCGGCGACGACGCCGTCCCGGCTCACCTTGCCGGAGAGGAAACCACCGGCGAGCGGGCTCCACACGGTCAGCCCGACGTTGGCGTCGAGCGCCATCGGCACCACGTCGCGCTCGACGTCCCGGCCCAGCAGGGAGTAGTACTCCTGCACCGAGACGAACCCGGCGAGCTTCTCCCGGGCGGAGATGCCGAGCGCCTTGGCCAGCTGCCACGCCGCGAAGTTGGCGGCCCCGACGTAGCGGACCTTGCCCTGCCGGACCGCGTCGTCGAGCGCGCGAAGCATCTCCTCCATGGGAGTGACCTGGTCGAAGTTGTGGATCTGGTACAGGTCGATGTGATCGGTGCCGAGCCGGCGCAGGCTGTCCTCCAGGTTCTGCATGATGTGCAGCCGGGAGGTGCCGACGTCGTTCGGGCCGGGGCCGGTCCGCGAGTGCACCTTGGTGGCCAGCACGACGTCGCGACGCCGCTTGCCGAGCGCCTTGCCGAGCAGTTCCTCGCTCTCGCCGTCGCTGTAGCCGTCGGCGGTGTCGACGAAGTTGACCCCGGCGTCCAGCGCGGTGTCGACAAGCCGCTGCACGTCGGGCAGCGCCAGCGCGCCGAGGGTGCCCCAGAGCGGGTGCCCGCTGCCGCCGAAGGTCATCGCGCCGAGCGAGATCTCCGAGACGTACACCCCGGTGGTGCCCAGCAGTCGGTACTTCACGTGTATTGCTCCTCGTGGTGGGTCGGAGGCCGAGGTCGGGCACTCCGTGGTCACTATGTCGGACACTGTGTCCGGCAACGAGCGTACGTCGCCCACCCGACCCCCGGCCACCTAGGATTCCGGCTATGCCCTCGATCACCCGCCGCCGTCCGCACAACCCCGACGGGCGCGCGGCCGTCGAAGCGCGGGTGCTGGCGGCCACCGAGCGGCTGCTGAAGGAGGGCGTCCGCTTCACCGACCTCGGCGTACAGCGGATCGCCGCCGAGGCCGGCGTGGCCCGGTCGACCTTCTACACCCACTTCCGGGACAAGAGCGAGCTGCTCATGCGCCTCGCCGGCACCATGCGGGAGACCTCGTTCGACCGCACCGGCGAATGGGACCCGGCCGGCCCCGGCAACCCGCTCGATCGGCTGACCGAGGCCTTCGCCGACGTGATCCGGATATACCGGACGTACGCCCCGGTGCTGGCCGCGGTCAGCGAGGTCGCCGCGTACGACGAGGTGATCCGGGAGTACTGGGCCGCCGGGCTGGAACGGTTCGTGAACCGCACCGCTGACGCGCTCCGGATCGAGCAGCAGGCCGGGCGTACCCCGCCCGACCTGGACGTGACGACGGCCAGCCGGTTGATCGTGATCGGCGGCGACCGCTTCCTGGCCGACCACGTCAGCACCACCGCGGCCGACCCCGACACCGACGCGGCGGCCGCCCGGGAGTTGGCAGCGACCTGGTGGTACGGCGCCTACCGCCGCCCCGCCTGACCACCGACCGCCTTGATCGACTCCGACTCCGGGAAGTCGGGGCATCCTGTGGTCCGGACACCCCGACCTCACCGACCCCGGGTCGAGCACGCCGGCTGGCGCGTCGTTCCACCCGACGACCTGCTCAGATCATCGTCTGGGACTTGGCCTCCATGTCGGCGGCGGCCTCCTCCTTGGACTCGCGGGTGAGCGGCTTGCCACCCGGGGCCGGGGCCTCCCCGCCGAGCGGGTCGGCACCACCGGTGGCACCCTGCGGGCCGGCACCCCGAAGCTGCGTGTTGGGCAGCGTCAGGGTGACCACCACCGCCACGATCGCGATCAGGCCGGCGGTCAGGAAGACCATGTCCAGCGCGTCGACGAAGGCGCCCTGGATGGCGGCGCGCACCGGCCCCGGCAGGGCCAGGATGGTCGCCGGATCGTTGATCGAGATGTTGGTGCCGCCGCTCGCCGCCACCGCGGCCCGCTCCTGCGGCGGAAGCTGCGCGATCGCACCGGGCAGCCGGTCGCCGAGGCCGCTGGCCAGCCGGGACGAGAGCACAGTGCCGAGGATCGCCACTCCGAACGAACCACCGAGCGACCGGAAGAAGGTCGCCGAGGAGGTGCCGGCGCCCAGGTCACGGATGGAGACCGCGTTCTGCACTGCCAGGATCAGCGACTGCATACACAGACCCAGCCCGACACCGATCACCACCATGAACCCGAACGCCACCCAGAGGGAGGTGCTCACCTCCAGTCGGGTGAACAGGAACATGCCGACCAGCAGGGTCACCGAGCCGGCCACCGGGAACCACTTGTACCTGCCGATCCGGGTCATCGCGCGACCGGTCAGGATCGAGGTGATGATGATGCCGGCCATCATCGGCAGCATCAGCAGACCGCTCTGGGTCGGCGAGGCGCCCTTGACGATCTGCAGGTACAACGGGATGAAGATGATCGAACCGAACATCACCAGACCGATGATGAGCAACGCCGAGTTGGCCAGGGCGAAGGTGGCGCTGCGGAACAGCCGCAGCGGCAGGATCGGCTCGGCCACCCGGGCCTCCTGGAGGACGAAGAGCACCCCCAGCACCGCACCGACGACGAAGAGCGTGATGATCACACCCGATCCCCAGGCGTACTCGTTGCCACCCCAGCTCAGCGCGAGCAGCAACGAACTCACCCCGGCGACCAACAGCCCGGCACCGAGCCAGTCGATCGAGTGGTCCCGGCGTTCGAACGGGATCAGCCGCATCACGTGGTAACAGACCACGATGGCGAGGATCGCCAGCGGCACGTTGATGTAGAAGATCCACCGCCAGTCGGTCTCCGCGAAATATCCGCCGACAAGCGGCCCGGCCACCGACGAGATCCCGAACACCGCGCCGAAGAGTCCCTGGTAGCGCCCCCGCTCCCGGGGTGACACCACGTCCGAGATGATGGTGAACGCGAGCGTCAGCAGACCGCCGGCACCGAGGCCCTGGATGCCCCGGGTGACGATCAGCTGGGTCATGTTCTGGGACAACCCGGCCAGCAACGAGCCGACCAGGAACGTGCCGATCGAGAAGAGGAAGACCGGGCGGCGCCCGTACAGGTCGGCCATCTTGCCGTACAGCGGCGTCGACGCCGTCGAGGCGAGCAGGTACGCGGTGACCACCCACGAGTAGTGGTTGATCCCGCCCAACTCCCCGACGATTGTCGGCAGGGCCGTACCGACGATTGTCTGGTCGAGTGCGGCCAACAGCATGCCGGTCATCAGGCCGAGCATGAGCAGCCGGATCTGCTGACGATTCAGCACCGGCGCGGCGGAGGCTTCGGTGGTCATGTGGCCTTCTATCCCGCACGCCGCAGAACATGCGCCCAACCCCCAAAAAACCCCCTCCCACCCCCACCCCCGCCCCTCCCCGCCCACTCCGGGCCCCCTCCCAACCCCGCCCGCCGTGGAGATGTAGTTTTTTGCCCGGGACGCCCCGGGCGGGGGGCGG